>NZ_ALEE01000380.1 GCF_000282995.1 Melaminivora alkalimesophila | reverse complement strand
CCCCCGCCGCTGGCGCCGGCGGTGGCCGATGGGCCGCGCGTGGAAGGCACCGAAGCTGCACCCGCGAGCACGGCGCCGATCGCATCCGCAGCCACGGACATCGGCGTGGCCGCGCTGCTCGACCTGCTGGGCGACACTGCTCCATCCACAGCGCCGGAGATCGCCGAGGCCGAGCCGGCCCCTTCGACCGTGCCCCCGCCGCAGATGAGCCTCGCGCCTTCCCAGGATCGCGCGGAGCCCTCCGGGGCGCACTTCATGGCCTGGCTGCGTCAGAGCATCCAGACGCGCAAGCTCATCATCAACGACGCCAAGGCCCTGGTGCATACCGTCGCCGGTACGACCTATCTCGTCAGCCCCGGCGTGTTCCAGCGCTACGCGCAGGAGTACCTTCAAGTCGCCGCGCTGGCCAAGCAGGAGAAGCTGGAGGGGTGGCAGTGGGTGCAGAAGCGCTTCGAGAAGTTGGGACAGCACCGCAAGCAGCCGAGCGGGCTGAACATCTGGACCTGCGAAGTCACGGGGCCGCGCAAGTCGCGCCGGCTGCACGGCTACCTGCTCGTCAGCCCGGATGCGCTGTTCCAGGAGACGCCGCCAGACAACCCATACCTGCGGCTCCTCAACGAGGCCGCAAAGCGCGAAGATTCAGCCCTTGGGGCCAAGGACGACGATCAGGCGTAGGCATGCGACCGCTGTGCGGGCCGGCTTCAATCTGCGGATGGGGCCGACTCCGCCAGCTTGGCTTCGGTCAGAGTCATCAAGTGGGCGGAACTGCATTTCAGCGCACGGGCGATCTTGAGGATGAGGGGGAGCGTGGGGACATGCTCGCCGCGCTCGATCTTGCCCATGTGCGACCGTTCGATGCCGGCCATGTGGGCCAGCGTTTCCTGAGCGATGCCCTGGTTGGTTCTTTCTTCCCGCACGGCAGCCCCAAACGCGATGGCTGGTTCCGCTTCGTAGGTAGTGGTGCCGGTGGGGCGGCCCCTTTGGATCGAACGCTTTGGCATTGCCAAGAGCGTCGAACACGGTCACGATTTAAACCACGTTAAACTTAACTCATCCAACGGCTTCGAGATCAGTTGCCACGAGTTCACCGCCTGGGGGAGCTGGACGTGGAATCGAGTGACATCACCGCCGAAATTCGCATGGCCGTCCTCGGCGAATGGGTGCCTCCCCAGCTCGCCGACGTGCTCGCCCTGCAGCGCGCCGAAGAGCCGGAGACTCATGCCGTCCTGGCCGGATGGACAGATCCCGGTCGAGGCGCGGAGCTGCCGGGCGACGGCTTCGACTTCGCCTTGTCTGCGGCTGCCCGGCAGTGGCCTGGCTGGATATGCGAGCCGCTGTGGCATGACACGCTGGCGGTCGCCGTGGCCAAGCGCTCCCACCTGCTGGCCTACCGTGAAGTGCCGTGCGAGGAAGTGCTCAAGCAGCCCTTGATCTGCTCGCAGTCCACGGCCGATGAACCATGGCGCATGACCGTGCAGCGCGTGTTCGAGAACGCGCTGCAGGAGCGGGAGCAAACGGTTGAGACATTCGATGTGGCGATGACGCTGGTTGCCGCCGGGTACGGGATCGCCATTGCGCCTGCCGCGAGACTGGCGAGCTACCTACGCCGAGGCATCGCCGTACGGCCGCTGGCCGGCGCACCAATGATCGTGATGGCTTACCTGCTCCGCCGCAACGCTACCTTGTCGGACACCCAGGCAAGATTCGCCCGCCGCGCGCGCTTGGTGTCCTGACTGATGCGCTGGCCTTCCCATTGATGCGTAACGGCCGGAACTGCACGTCTTCGGCCCTCCGGCTCTGCCGCCATACGTAGTCGCCGATCAAATTGATGTGCTCCCAGCCCAGCGGCGACAGGTATTGCAGCAACCCGTCGTCGATCCCGTTGCCGGAGTCGCGCAGCGCCTGCGTCGCAGCTCATCCTGACAACAATCTACCCTTGTTACCCTTGTCTCGAATTTCAAGGAACCTAGCGATCAAACAGCCGACTCCGATGGAGATCGCAACATCGGCGAGGTTGAACGCGGGCCAGTGCATGCCCTGCCAGTGGAAGTCGAGGAAGTCCACAACCTGACCGCGCAGCAGGCGATCCACCACGTTGCCAAGTGCCCCGCCAAGAATGAGGCTGTAGCCGACGGCTTCGAAGCGCGGCAGCGTCTGCTTCAGTTGTCGGATGAGCCAGACCGCGACGAGCAGTCCTAACGTGATGAAGAAGTAACGTTGCCAGCCACTCGCTCCGGCCAAAAAGCTGAACGCGGCGCCCGGATTGAGCACATGCACGAGGTTGAAGAACGGCGTGATCTCGACCTGTTTGCCATAGACGAACGCCCGTTCGATCGAGAGCTTGGCTGCCTGATCAGCAGCAACCGCTGCCGCAGCCACCCCGTACCACGGCAAGGCCGGCGCGAGCAGCCCCTTTGCGCGCGCCGCAGTGGCGAACGAGATCAGCCACCGCGAGAGCACGGTGCAGCCCAAGCCCAGCCCCCAGCCTGCCAGCACGTCGCCCGGGAAGTGCATACCTGCCGCCATGCGTGACCAGCCAACCAGGGCGGCATACATCAACAGGCAACCGCGACCGCGCCAGGCCAGCAGCGGCCACAACGCAGCGGCCACCAGCGCCGCGTAGGTCGCGTGCCCGCTGGGCAGGCTGTAATGCAGCTCCACAGCGCCGATGACATGCACCGCTGCGCCCAGCACCGCATGCGGGCGCGGAAAGTCGAGCCACCACTTCAAGGCCGACGCCGCCGCCAAGGCCAGCAAGAACGCGACGCCGAAGTGCAACAAACGGCTCCGCACTAGCCGAACGCGGGCCGGATCGGAAGATGCCTTTGACCATGCCCATAGTCCCAGTACGGTTAGGGGCGCGGTCCAGTAGCTGCCGATTAGGCTGAAGAGCGACGCCAGCGGCCACAGCACTGCGGGCGTCCCAGCATTGATCGCTTGAAATAGCGCGAGATTCAGACCGGCCCAGTCATACAGCACGAATTTCCAACTCATCGGCGCAGCAGCCTCAAGCCATTGCCCACCACCAGCAGGCTAGCTCCCATGTCGGCGAACACCGCCATCCACATGGTCGCGTGGCCGGTGAAGGTGAGCACCAGGAACACGGCCTTGATGCCCAGCGCAAGCGCGATGTTCTGTGTGAGCACCTGTGCCGTGGTGCGGGACAGCCGCACGAAGGTCGGAATCTTGCGCAGGTCATCGTCCATCAGCGCCACGTCGGCCGTCTCGATGGCCGTGTCGGTGCCCGCCGCGCCCATCGCGAAGCCAATGTCGGCACGAGCCAACGCCGGAGCGTCGTTGATTCCATCACCGACCATGCCGACCCCGCCGGACTGGGCAAGCGCTTCGATCTCGCGCAGTTTGTCATCGGGGAGCAGGTTGCCTTGTGCGCGGTCGATCCCGGCCTGTGTGGCAATCGCCTTGGCGGTGTGTGGGTTGTCGCCGGTCAGCATCATGGTCTGGATGCCCAGCGCGTGCAGTTCGGCCACGGCGCTCCGGCTGCTGTCCTTGATGGTGTCGGCCACTGCCATGAGCGCCTGCACGCCCTCGGGCTCCACCAGCATCACCGCCGTCTTACCCTCGGCTTCCAGTGCGGTGATGCGTTGTTCCATTGCGGGGGAGCAATGTCCCAGCTCGTCGAGCATCCGATGGTTGCCGAGGTGATAGGCCACTCCGTCGATCACGCCGCGCACGCCTCGGCCGGGCAATGCGGCGAATTCCGCGACTTCGCGCAGCGCCACGCCGTCGGCAAGGGCGGCTTGCGCGATTGCCTTGGACACCGGATGGTCGGAGCGGCTGGCCAGGCTGGCCGCGAGACTACGGGCGTGCTGGGGCGAAGCGTTACCCAAGGCAACGAAGTCGGTCTGCGCGGGCTTGCCGTGGGTGATGGTGCCGGTCTTGTCCAAGGCCAGCCAGCGCAGCTTGCGGCCCTCTTCCAAATACACGCCGCCCTTGATGAGAATGCCGTGGCGTGCCGCTGCGGCCAACCCGCTGACGATGCTGACGGGTGTCGAAATCACCAGCGCGCACGGGCAGGCGATCACCAGCAAAACCAGCGCCCGATAGATCCAATCCAGCCATGCCGCTCCCACAAAGAGCGGCGGCACCGGTGGGCTGCCGGCCAAGGGACGAATGGAGATGTCCGGGCGCTGTAGCGTCTGCACCTGCGAGGCGATGGCGAAGCCGATGCCGTAGCCGGC
Organism: Melaminivora alkalimesophila; assembly: GCF_000282995.1. Taxonomy (GTDB): domain Bacteria; phylum Pseudomonadota; class Gammaproteobacteria; order Burkholderiales; family Burkholderiaceae_C; genus Melaminivora; species Melaminivora alkalimesophila. Next base: position 2,842 of record NZ_ALEE01000380.1, on the reverse strand, counting down.
ACCGACCAGGGTCAGCATCACGCCCAGGCTGGTCACTTCATCGACCAGCTTGAGCGGCGTGCCTGCGTCCTGCAGCAGCGCTTGAATCTGATGGCGGCAGCCCGATCCCGATTCGGGATGGCACAGAACCAGCGGGAACTTCAGGGCTTCGGCCAGCGGCACCTGCACGTGTGCCAGCAAGGGGTGGCGTGCGGGCACGATCACCGACAGCGGATCGGTCCACACCGGCTCGGCGACGAGGCCATCATGTACCGCGTTTGACAACGCAAAGCCGATGTCCAGCAGATCGTCGTGCAGCGTCTTGAGCTGCTGCGCGAACGGCAGCTCGAAGACGCGAATCTCCATCTCGGGCTCCTCCTCGCGGCTGCGTGCCAGCAAGGTGGCGATGCGGGGCTGCGCCAGGCCGTCGCAGATCGCGATGCGCAGATGGCCCTGGTAGCCCTGTGCCGCCGCCTTGGCACTCTTGACTGCCTGCTCCACGGTGGCCATCACGCGTCGGCATTCGCCTAGGAACACCTGGCCGGCCCAGGTCAGCCGCGTCAGGCGGGTGCTGCGGTCGAACAACTGCACGCCAAGCTGGCTTTCCAGGTCGCGCATTGCTCGCGATACGGGAGATTGCTCGATCCCGAGACGCTCGGCCGCGCGGGCGAGATGCAGCTCTTCCGCGACTGCAACGAAATAGCGTAGCAATCTGAAATCCAAGGCCACCTCCTGTTCGTCTTCTTCTGGTTCGGCCTCTCGGGCGCCAGCATCTCCATCCACATCCCGCCCACTTACGCCCCGCCAGGCTTGCGATGTGCCGGCGCCCTTCCGCCAATGAGGTGCGGAGGGCGACGTTTGCGCCCGCCAGAAATCGACCGTTGGCAGCCGTCTGAGATAGCAGTTCTGCTGTTCATCGAGACCTCTTTTTCGTGCTTCCCCTCTTGCGGTCTGGCTGCACAGTGGTAAGATAGTAATAGATTACTCACTTTTTGGGATGCAAGCAATGAGCGGACACTCCAGGCATCTACCGGCTGATGAGAGGCGCGCGGCCACCGTCGAGGCAGTGGTCGACTTGGCTGCCGAACAGAACCCCAGCGACATCACGACCACGGCCATCGCGCAGCGCATGGGGTTGACCCAGGGAGCACTGTTCCGTCACTTCCCGACTAAGGACGCAATCCTGCAGGCGGTGATGTCCTGGGTTGCGGAACGCCTGCTGGCTCGAGTAGACAAGGCCGCAGAAGGTGCTACGTCCCCCCTCGCAGCTCTTGAAGCGACCTTCAAGACGCACATCGACTTCGTGGCCGAGCACCCGGGGGTGCCGAGGATGCTCTTCGGCGAATTACAGCGGCCGGGGGAGACCCTGCCCAAGCAAATGGTGCAGACCTTGACCCGTCAATATGGTGAGCGGTTGCGTCGACTGCTCGAAGCCGGTAAGGCGCGAAGCGAGCTGCATTCAGAACTGGATGTGGACGCGGCCGTCGTCTTGTTCATCGGCACAATTCAAGGGCTGGTGATGCAGTCGTTGCTGGCGGGCGATGTAGCACGCATCCGCCGCGACGCGCCAGCCGTGTTTGCCATCTATCTCCGTGGCATCACGCACACCCGATGAAACGCCTTCCATCCTGCCGCCACGCAGTTCCTCGGTCAGCCGAGAGGCACACCACGGTCATGCGATCGCGTTGCGCCTCCAGCGCGAATCCGCGTCATTCAACACTCAGCCCGACCGCCCGGCGGAATGCACACGCACGCCGCGACGACGACGACGAAGGCCTGGGAGTTTCCCCGATCAAGTAAAGGCCATGAAGATGACCACTCATCCACAACGCAGCATCTGGCACTGGCTGATCTCCCTGCTTGCGATCGGCTTCGGTCTGCTCACTCTTCGGGAGGGCGGCGCCGTTCTGTTTGTCGACGGCGCGGCGCGCCAAGCCGCCGGCCACTATGTGCCCTTCGTGCTCTGGTTCAACTTTCTGGCCGGGTTCGCCTACATCGTCGCCGGCGTCGGCTTGTGGATGCGCCGGCGCTGGGCCGCGTGGTTAGCGATTGTCATCACGGTGGCGACCGCACTCGTGTTCCTCGCTTTCGGAGTGCATGTGGCTCTGGGTGGCGCCTGGGAGCGACGCACGGTGGTCGCCATGACGCTGCGCACGTTGGTGTGGGCTGGCATAGCGGCCATCGCCTGGCGCCGGTCAGCGGCGAATGCGCCGGTCGCACGCGAGCACTGAGCACCTTTATCCAGCGGAAACCCATCGATGAAAACTCCAAACCTCCTCTTCAAGAAAACCCGTTGGGTCGTGATCGCCGTCGTCGTGCTCGCTCTTGGCGGCGCACTGGCGTTCTGGTTGTCGCGCGACCATGGACAACAAGATGCATTGCGCCTCTACGGCAACGTCGACATCCGCGAGGTGCAACTGGCCTTCCGTCAGCCCGGGCGCGTGATGCAAATGTTTTTCGATGAGGGCGATGCCGTCAGTGCCGGTGCGCGGCTGGCGACGCTCGACGCGCAGCCGTATCGGGAAGCCCTTGCGGCAGCGCAGGCCCAGGTGCAGGTGGCGCAGGCGGAACTGGCCAAGCTGCGCCGCGGCCTGCGACCGCAGGAAATCACCCAGGCGCGCGAAGCCCTCAGGCAGGCCCAGGCGCTCGCCACCGAGACCGAGCGCAATTTCCAGCGCCAGAGTCGCCTGCTGGCATCGGGCGCCAGCAGCCAGCGCACGGTCGATGCAGCCCGCACGGCGCGCGACCAGGCAGCCGCTGGCGTCGAAGCGGCCAAGGCGGCCCTGTCGCAAGCATCCGAAGGTTTTCGCAAGGAAGACATCGCCGCGGCAGAAGCTCGCCTTGCGGCCGCACAGGCTGCCGC
>NZ_ALEE01000379.1 GCF_000282995.1 Melaminivora alkalimesophila | reverse complement strand
CAGGCTGCCGCAGCGCAAGCCGCGACAGCCTTGGCGGACACCGAGTTGATGGCGCCCAGTAGCGGCACCGTCATCGCACGAGTGCGGGAGCCCGGCAGCATGGTCGCAAGCCAGAGCACGGTCTACAGCCTGAGCCTGGACAAGCCGGTTTACGTGCGCGCCTACGTGGGCGAGTCGGACTTGGGGCGCATCGCGCCCGGTACTGTGGTGCGCGTCAAAAGCGATTCATCAGAGAAGGTCTATCGCGGCCAGATCGGCTTCATCTCGCCGCGCGCCGAGTTCACCCCCAAGACGGTGGAGACGACGGATTTGCGCACGGATCTGGTCTACCGCCTGCGCATCGTCATCGACGAAGCCGACAGCGACAGTGCCTTGCGCCAGGGCATGCCGGTGACGATCGAGGTCGATGCGAAAGCCGGCACCCGTATCCCGGCGGGGGAGCGTTGAAATGCAGGCAAGCCCTGCTATCGCCGCCGTGCCTGCGGGTGCGGGCGAAGACGCTGCCGTCGTCATCGAGGGCGTGGACAAGCATTTCGGCGACATAAAGGCGCTGCGGGGCTTGAGCGCGCGCATCCACTATGGGCGGCTGACCGGTCTGGTCGGCCCCGACGGCGCTGGCAAGACGACGCTGATGCGGATTCTGGCCGGCCTCCTGGTGCCGAACGCCGGCCACGTCACCTTGGCAGGCTATGACGTGGTCAAGGACAACGACGCCATTCACGTCGTCAGCGGCTACATGCCGCAACGCTTTGGACTGTACGAAGACCTGACGGTGATGGAGAACATGCGCCTGTATGCGCAGTTGCGCGGCATGGATGCGGACCGCAACGCCGATCTGTTTGCCGAGCTGCTGGACTTCACGCGGCTCGGACCCTTCACCAAACGCCTGGCCGGCAAGCTCTCCGGCGGCATGAAGCAGAAGCTGGGCCTTGCCTGTGCGCTCATGGCGCGGCCGAAGGTGCTGCTGCTGGACGAGCCGGGCGTGGGTGTCGACCCGGTCAGCCGCCAGGACTTGTGGCGCATGGTGCAGGCGCTGACCGATGAAGGCATGGCCGTGGTCTGGTCCACCGCCTATCTCGACGAAGCCGAGCGCTGCGAGAGCGTGCTGCTGCTGAACCAAGGGCAGCTCCTGTTCGATGGCCCGCCGCAGGAGCTGACCGCACAGCTCGAAGGCCGCAGTTTCCGTCTGGAAGACGTCGGTGCCGAGCGCCGAGCGGTCCTGACCCAGGCACTCGACCTGCCCAGCGTGAGCGATGGCGTGATCCAGGGCGCCGGCGTGCGCGTGGTGTTGCGCGAGGGCGCTCAAGCGGAGCAGCTCCAGGCCCTGTCCGATCAGGCGCATGTGGGGCTGGCGCAGGTGCCTGCGCGCTTCGAAGACGCCTTCATCGATCTGCTCGGTGGCGGCCCCGGCGGCACTTCGATGTTGGCCGACCGTCTGCCGCCGGTTGAGCTGGGTTCCGACGTTGCCGTGTCGTGCCGAAACCTCACCAAGCGCTTCGGCGAGTTCACCGCCACCGACAACGTCAGCTTCGAGGTGCAAAAGGGCGAAATCTTCGGCCTGCTCGGCCCTAACGGCGCCGGCAAGTCCACCACCTTCAAGATGTTGTGCGGCCTGTTGAAACCAACTGCTGGCGAAGCGCATGTGGTGGGCCATGATCTGCGCCGCGCCACCGGCGCAGCCAAGAGCCGGCTCGGCTACATGGCGCAGAAGTTTTCGCTCTACGGCCTGCTCTCGGTGCAGCAGAACCTGGAATTCTCGGCCGGCGTCTACGGACTGGAAGGCAACACCCGGCGCGAGCGCATTGCCGAGATGATCGAAACCTTCGATCTGGGCGACTGGCTGTCCGCCACGCCCGATTCCCTGCCGCTGGGCCACAAGCAGCGCCTGGCATTGGCTTGTTCGCTGATGCACCGGCCGCCCGTGCTGTTCCTGGATGAACCCACTTCGGGCGTGGACCCGATCACCCGGCGCGAATTCTGGACCCACATCAACGGACTGGCCCGCAAGGGCGTGACCATCGTGGTCACCACCCACTTCATGGACGAGGCCGAATACTGCGACCGCGTGGCCATGCTCTCGCGTGGGCAACTGATTGCGCTGGATACGCCCGACGCGCTCAAACGTTCGGCGGTCAGCCCCGAACGACCCGACCCGACGATGGAGGACGCCTTCATTCACCTGGTGGAGTCGGCGGACCGCGAGCTGGAGGCCGCCACATGAACGGCACCACAAAGCACAAGGACGGGAATGGACCACAGCAGACCGACCTGCGCCATTTTGATCTGCGGCGCTTGATCGCCCTGGTCACCAAGGAAAGCTACCAGGCGCTGCGCGACCCCTCGACGCTGCTGATCGCGTTCGTGCTGCCGGTGGTGTTGCTGCTGCTGTTCGCCTATGCGGTGTCGCTGGATGCGAAGGATGTCCGCGTCGGCGTGGTGCTGGAGTCGCCCGGCGCTGCAGCGCAGGAGCTTGCGGCGGCCTTTGCCGGCACAAAGTTCCTGGATGCCCACTTCGCCCATGACCGGCGCGAAGTGGCCGACCAGCTGGTCTCAGGCGACCTGCGCGGCTACGTGGTGATCCCGCAGGATTTCGAGCAGCGGCTGGCCCAGCGTGGCAGCGAGCCGCTGG
>NZ_ALEE01000378.1 GCF_000282995.1 Melaminivora alkalimesophila | reverse complement strand
GCAGCGAGCCGCTGGTGCAGATCGTCACCGACGGCTCCTACCCCAATACCGCCAACTACGTCGAGAACTACGCCCGCGGCGTGGTCCAGTCCTGGCGTGCCGGACTGGACGTCGGAGCACCAGCGCAGGCCGTCATGCTGGAACCGCGCTACTGGTTCAACCCCGAGCTGGAAAGCCGCCGCGCACTGATTCCCGGTGCCATCGCCATCGTCATGACCATCATCGGCACCATGCTGACTGCACTGGTGGTGGCGCGTGAATGGGAGCGCGGCACCATGGAGGCGGTGCTGTCCACGCCGGCCTCGGTGGCCGAAATCCTGATCGGCAAGCTGCTGCCGTACTTCGTGCTCGGCATGCTGTCCACGCTGGGTGCGGCGGCGCTGGCGGTGTTCGTGTTCGGGGTCCCGATGCGGGGCTCGCTGGCGGCGCTGCTGCTGCTGTCGGCGGTGTTCATGGTGCCGGCGCTGGGTCAGGGTCTGCTGATTTCCTCCTTGGCACGCAACCAGTTCCTGGCCGCGCAGATTGCGCTGTTCTCGGGCTTCCTGCCGGCCTTCATGTTGTCGGGCTTTCTGTACGAGATCGACGCCATGCCGGCACCGATCCGCGCCATCACCCGGCTGGTTCCGGCGCGTTACTTCGTCGATTCGCTGAAGACGGTGTTCCTGGTCGGCGACATCTGGGCCGTGTTCCTGCCCAACCTGGCGGCCATGGCGGCGATCGGGGGGCTGTTCTTCGTGATCGCCAAGCGCGCCACGCGCAAGAACCTGGAGTGACGCGATGTTGACTTCCGCATTCTCGTTCACCCGCCTGCGCGCCCAGTTCATCAAGGAAGTACTCAGCGTCCTGCGCGACCCGCGCAGCCGCATGGTGGTGTTCGTGCCGCCGATCCTGCAGTTGCTGGTGTCTGCCTTTGCCGCGACGCTGGAAGTGCGCAACGTCGATATCGCCGTCTACGATCAGGATGCGGGGCGGTGGTCGCACGAGTTGGTACAGCGCCTGGACAGCGCCAGCTTCATCACCCACGTCCGGCATGTCGACAGCCAGCAGCAGCTGCACGAGCTGATCGACCGTGGCGAGGTGATCGCCGCGCTCGCTATTCCCGTCGATTTCTCGCGCTCCATCGCCGCCGGCGAAAGTGGCCGCGTGCAGGTACTGGTCGATGGCCGGCGCAGCAACTCCGGGCAGATCACCGTGGCCTATCTGTCCACCATCGCCGCCGATGTCGGCGCCGAGGTCGTGCCCGACGCCCAGGCACCAACGCCCGTGGTCGTGCGCCACTGGTTCAACCCGAATCTGGTCTACCGCTGGTTCATCGTGCCCGGCCTGACGGGCATCCTGGCGCTGTTCAGCGCGCTGCTCATCACCTCGCTGTCGATTGCGCGCGAACGTGAACTCGGAACCTTCGACCAGTTGCTGGTGTCGCCCACCTCGACGCCAGAGATCATCATTTCCAAATCACTGCCGGCACTCGCAATTGGCACTGCGCTGGGCCTGTTCATGATCAGCGCGGGCGTCTTCCTGTTCGGCATCCCGTTTACGGGCTCGTTTGCGCTCCTGCTCGCCAGTCTGGTGCTGTTCATCCTGTCGGTGGTCGGCATCGGTCTGATGATTTCCGCGGTCAGCATGACGCAGCAGCAGGCCATCCTGGGGGCGTTCGCCGTCGGCGTGCCGGCGGTGCTGATGTCCGGCTTTGCGACGCCTGTGGAAAACATGCCTGTCGTCCTGCAATGGCTGGCTCAGGCCATTCCACTGACCCATTTCCTCATCATCGTCGAAGGCAGCTTTCTCAAGGCCATGCCGCCCGGTGACATTCTTGCCAATCTCTGGCCACTCGCGGTGATCGCCCTCGCCACGCTGACAATGGCCACCGTATTCGTCCGAGGACGCCTGCAATGAAATCCAAGCCCCGCACTCCCTTTCTTCGCGCAACCGTCACCGGCCTGACCCCTGGGCGCGCGCGTCCGCTCGCGCTGGCCCTGTCCTGCGTGCTGCTGACTGCCTGCGCAAGCGTGGGCCCCGACTACCGCGAGCCGCCGCCGGTCGACGTCGGCAGCGGCTGGAGCTTGCCGTTGGCAAGCGAATCCCAGTCCGCAGACTTGAGCCAATGGTGGTCTGCACTGGACGATCCCATCCTCGATCGCCTGATGGCCACGGCGCTGGCACAGAACCTGGATCTGCGCCACGCTGCGGCACGCATCGATGAGGCACGCGCCCTGCGCGATCGTGTGGCCGGCGAGGCATTGCCCACCGCCGCCGCTGGCGCGAGCGTCAACCGGCGCCGTCAAAGCGAGAACGGACCCCTGCCCGTAGGTTCGATCCCCGGCCTTGACGCCACGCAGACCATCTACGACGCGGGCTTCGACGCGGCCTGGGAGGCCGACTTGTTCGGGGCCAAGCGGCGGGCGCTGGAAGGCGCCAGCGCCCGCCTGCAGGCGACCGAAGCCGAGGCGCAGGGCATACGCATGCGCATCGTGGCCGAGGTCGCGCGCACCTGGTTCACCGCCGTCGGCGCCCGCTACGAGTTGCACGCACAACAGGCCACACTGGATACGCTGCAGCAGACCTTGGAATTGGTGCGCCTGCGGCATGCGCTGGGCGACGCGTCGGCCGCCGACGTGGAGGCGGCGTACGCCCAATGGACAGCAGTCAACGCGCTCATCCCGGATATCCAGGCGCGTCAGCGCGCCGCGATACTCAGCCTGGGCGTGCTGCTGGGCGCGCCGCCGGAGCGGGAGCTGGCACTGCTGGATGGCCCCTTGACGCCGAGCACGCTGCGGGCGCTGCCGGTGGGCGAGCGCGCAGAGATGCTGCGCCGGCGCCCGGACGTGCTGGCTGCGGAACGTCACCTGGCAGCGAGTTCCGCCGACATCGGCGTGGCCACGGCCGAGTTGTTCCCCAAACTCTCCATCGGTGTCGGCGGCGGGTTCCAAGCGCTCAGTACGGGCGATTGGTTCGATGCATCCAGCTCGCGTTTTTCCATCCTGCCGCTGATTTCCTGGCGCCTGTTCGACGGTGGCCGTGTGCGAGCCGAAATTCGGGCACGCGAGGCGGCCGAGCGACAGGCCGCGCTGGCCTATGAGCAGGCCGTGCTGGCGGCGCTGGGCGATGCCGAGCGCGCGCTTGGCGACTACCACGGCGGGCTGGACACACTGGAGCGCCGCGGTATGGCACTGGATGCCGCGCGCACCAGCTACGGCCACGCCAAGGCGCGCTACGCGGCGGGCGACATTGCGCTGGTCGAACTGCTGGCTGCCCAGCGCAGTCTGCACGAGGCAGAAACCGCAGCCGCACGCGCGCATACCAACGCCGCCGTGCAACTGGTGGCGCTGTACAAGGCCCTTGGTGGTGGCTGGGACGTATCCACGACGGCATCGACCGCAACCCATCCGCTGCGGGGCGCTGCCGCCCCCGTCGCGTTTTCAAGCCGCTGATTCAACACAAGGAGACCGTCATGCAAATCAACGTTGGAAATCTCGACCGCATTGTGCGCATCGTCATCGGACTGATTATGCTCAGTCTCCCATTGTGGCTGGACTCATCCTGGCGTTGGCTGGGACTCATTGGAATCATGCCACTCCTCACCGGCCTGGCAGGCCGCTGTCCGGGCTACCGTCTGCTTGGCCTGAGCACTTGCCCGATACAAAAGAAAAAACCGGAGTGAGCATCCCATGAAACTGCATTTTCTGGGCGCTGCGCGCGAAGTCACCGGGTCGTGTTTCTTGGTGGAAGCGCTCAACGTACGCTTCCTGGTGGATTGCGGCATGGTTCAGGGCGGCCGCACGGCGGCGGCGCGCAACCATGAGCCATTCCCGTTCGACCCGGCGTCGATTGATTTCGTGCTCCTGACCCATGCCCATATCGACCATAGTGGGCTATTGCCCAAACTCACGCGCGCCGGGTTCAAGGGGGCCATCTACGCCACTCCCGCCACGGTTGATCTGCTGGGCGTGATGCTGCCCGACAGTGCCCACATCCAGGAGAGCGATGCAAAACGCAATGCGCAGCGACTCCGCGGAAAGGACGCACTGCCGCCGCTGTATACGCTGCAGGATGCCAGCGACTGCTTGCAGCAGGTGCGAGGCATCGAATACGACCGGGAGTTCGCGCCCCGCGTCGGGGTGCGCGCCCGTTTCCGCGATGCCGGGCACATTCTTGGGTCGGCCATCATCGAGGTCTGGGTCACCGAATATGGCTACCCGACAAAGCTCGTTTTCAGTGGCGACCTCGGCCAGCCGGGGCGCCCGATACTGCGCGACCCGACAACCATCGAGGACGCCGACATCCTCGTCATCGAGTCCACCTACGGCAACCGCCAGCACAAGGATTTCTCGGCGACCGAAGAGGAAATGATCGGCATCGTCGAAAAGACATTGTTCGAACGCGGCGGCAATGTCATCGTGCCGGCCTTCGCGGTCGGCCGAACCCAGGAAATCCTTTATCACCTGCACCGACTCACCTGCGAGGGGCGGCTGCGGCAACCGAAGGTATTCGTCGATTCGCCGATGGCCACGCAGGCCACGCGCATCACGCGCGAGCATCTCGAATTGTTCGACGAACAGGCGAAGCGGTTGGCCGGCTGGCACGCGCGCGGCGAGAACCTCCCATACCTGAGTTTCACAGCGAGCGCTGAGGAGTCCATGGCGCTGAACCGGATCCGCTCCGGAGCCATCATCATTTCTGCCAGCGGCATGTGCGATGCGGGACGCATCCGCACCACCTGCGGCACAACTTGCCACGCCGCGAATGCAGCATCTTGTTTCCCGGTTTCCAGGCGCAGGGGACGCTTGGCCGGCGCCTGATCGAGGGGGCCGAACGCGTGCGCATCTTCGGTGAGGACATTCCGGTACGTGCTGCGATCCACAGCGTGGATGGCCTCTCGGCGCATGCCGACCAAAAGGCGTTGCTGGATTGGGCTCGGGGTTTTATTCACCCCCCGGCGCAAACCTTCGTGGTGCATGGGGAACTGTCCGCCGCCCAGACCTTCGCCGAACTCTTGCAACAGCAACTCGGCTGGCAGGTCACGGTGCCTGAGTATGGTCATGCGCTGCGCTGGCCGGACTTTCTGGCGCACGAGTGATGAAGCCCGCCGAAGATCTCGATGAACGCCTGCGCGCCATCCGCGAGTCGCCAACGTACCGTCTTGCGTACGAAGACATCGAGCTGCTTGGCCAGGAAGAACCGCGGCCGCTGCGACTGCAGCTCGAACTGCTCAAGCCTGACCGCATCCTGCACGAGCAAGGCATTCGCTCGACGGTAGTAGTCTTCGGCAGCGCACGCGTGAGCGATGCCGAGACGGCAGAAGCCCGCCTTCGCGCGCTGGAGCGTCAGGCGCTCGTCACTCCGGAGAATGTCGGGCTGCGGCAAGAGCTTGCGCGAGCCAATCGCCGGGTCGAACAGGCACGTCACTACGAGCAAGCGAGGCGTTTCGCGGGCCTTATTTCGGCGCGTTTCCAGCAGCAAAACCGCCGTGATTTCGTCGTCGTCACCGGAGGTGGGCCCGGCATCATGGAGGCCGCCAACCGCGGTGCTTTCGAGGTTGGCGCACGTTCGATTGGCCTCAACATCACGCTGCCCCACGAACAGGCACCCAACCCCTACATGTGCCCGGATTTGGCGTTCCGATTCCACTATTTCGCGCTGCGCAAGATGCACTTCTTGTTGCGCGCCAAGGGCTTGGTGGCATTCCCGGGTGGCTATGGAACGCTCGATGAGCTGTTCGAGGTGCTCACCTTGATCCAGACCGGAAAGATGCAGCGTATTCCGGTAGTGCTGGTCGGCCGTGCATTCTGGCGTCGCGTAGTTGATTTCGACCTTCTGCTCGACGAAGGCTATGTCTCTCCATCCGATCTCGACTTGTTCACCTGCGTAGACGAAGCGGAGGAAATCGTCAGTGCCCTCGAACGCTTTTACGTCAACAGGGCGGCAGGCGATGGGGCAACATGATTGGCATCGACGGGTATCTCTGGAGCCTGCGCGGCACCAAGGTGCGGCAGCCGATGCAGTGCGCCGCCTTGTTGATTACGGGTGCATTGTTCAGCCCGATTGCTGCTTTCGGTTCCGAAGTCTCGCTCTCTGCAAATCCTTCCTCCTGCTCACCAGAGCAATCCCTGCGCTGGCGGGGCGGCACTCTGCGTCTGGAGAACGATTTGTTCACCGGCTCCGATCGCAACTACACCAACGGTGTCGCGCTAACAGCAGTCTCACGCGATCTGCAAGGCGGGCTCCGTCCGGAATGCCTGCCCCAGCCGATTGGCTTGTACGCCCGCTTCATCGGCTGGGCTGATCCAGGCTTCTGGCACGACGCCGGCGCCCACTCGTCGTCGCAAAACCTCGTCGTGCGCTTTGGCCAGTCCATGTACACGCCCGAGAACAAGACGCGCACCGACGTGATTCCAGATGACCGACCGTACGCTGGTTTGCTCTACCTGGGTTTGGCGTGGAATCGCCGCATCCACCCACAAGCCGCCAGCTACGAAATGCTTGACGTGCGTGAGCTGACGCTGGGCGTGATCGGCCCCTGGTCGCTGGCCGAGCAATCTCAGGATCTGGTGCATCGGGCACGCGGCATTGAGCGATTTCGCGGCTGGGACAACCAGTTGCGCAACGAGCCGGCGTTTCAGATGGCTATGGAGCGCAAGTTCAAGCCGTACACGGAGGGTGCGGTCCGCCCTGGATGGGGCAGCGACGTGATCGGCAGCTATGCCCTGCGGGTCGGAAACATCGAAACCGCCGCCAGTACCGGCGTGGAGTTTCGCGCGGGCTGGAACATACCGAACGACTTCGGCAGCTATCCGATCCGCCCTGGCGCAGAGAACCGCCCGCCCTCTGGTGTTGCCGATCTGCGCACGACAACGCCGCAGTCGGTCCTGGCGCCCAAACCTGGGGCACATGTCTTCCTGAATCTGGAGGGTAAAGCCGTCGCCTGGGACTTCTCACTCGACGGAAACATGTTCCGGCATAGCCATCACGTCAGCCGGCGGCCTTGGATCGCGCAAGCAGCTCTCGGCATCAGCAGCCAATGGATCGTTGCTGGACGTGGCGTACGGCTCGCCGTGATGCGCGTTTGGAGAACCCGCGAGTTCGACCAGCAGGCGGGCCATCACGCATTCGGATCGATCGCGCTGAGCTTGGAATTTTGAGGACACCTGCAACCATTCGTTAGACCCAAAGCATTCGTCACAACATCAATGGAGAAATTCGTGAACCAGCCCTTGAAACCCAGATCGTTCTTCACAGTCTCGCTGTCCGTGCTCTTGGCAACCTTCGCCACGGCACTCGGTGCGCAGTCCGCAGAGGCGGCAAAGCCAATGGCGCTTCGTACCATAATGGAAAGACTCGGGCGCGACATGCAAGTCGTCACGGGCGCGATCTCCAAAGAAGACTGGCCACTGGTCGCCGAGCTAGCACCACGAATCGCCAAGCATGCCGAGCCGCCCATGTCGGAAAAGATGCGCATCCTTGCCTGGCTTGGGGCAGGCGCTGGAAAGTTTCGGGGTCTTGATGGACAGGTGCATGACGCCGCGACCGCCATGGGCGAGGCCGCAAAGCGGAGTGACGGCCAAGCAGTCATCGCGGCTTTCTCCAAGACCCAGCAAAGCTGCCTAGCCTGCCACCAGAGTTACCGTCGCTCGTTCGTGGAAAAGTTCTATGGAAGTCGCTAGCAGGGGATGGCTACACCTGCTGACGGAAGACTAGCCCCTATCCAATCGATATACCTCGACGAGTTCCAGGTTCCCAAGAAGCCACCCGTTCAGCGATCACGGGTTCCTGCTTCACCCGCCGCAGCACTCGTTGGATCTGACGTGCATGACTCCCGCATGCATGTGGGTCACACGGCACCATCGGATAACGCAGCACCTCGTCCAGTGAGATACGTTTGTGCTTGAGCAGCGGATGCCATGCCGGCACCGCGACCATGAGGGGGTCGCTCCAAAGCACCTTAGCCACGATGCCGTCACCCACTTCACCAGACTGGGCCCTAGGTCATACAGATCGTCATGCAGCCCCTTGATTTGCTGCGACAGTGGCACCTCGAACAGGCGCAACTCGACTTCGGGCTCCTCCTGCCGGCATAGCGCCAGCAAGGTCGGCAAGCGCGACGGGGTGATGCCATCGGACAGCGCAATGCGTTGCTGACCGTGAAAGCCGTTGGCCGCTGCCCTCACGCTGTCGCGGGCTTGCTGCAAGGCAGTGAAGATGCGCGGCACATGTTCCAGGAATTGCTTGTCCGCCCGCGTCAGCCGCTTGCTGCGGCTGCTCCGGCCGCAGTGCTTCAGCAGCGCGGTTACAGGTGGCGATTTCGAAGTCGCCGCGACATGCACATCGACAGTTCATCCGGCGCGTTGCCCGCTGGCGCGAACTTCAGACCCCGCGCCGCCGCCCGTATCGACAGACCAAATCGCTCGTCGTCGGGGCTTGCGTAAGACGCCGCGAATGTCTCCCTCGGGTCGCTGCGGCCACAGAAGACTACGCGAGGCGCGCTGGTGCAAGTGCTCTAGCCATCCGCCATGACCGCCGCCCGCGTTCAAGCAGCGTTGCAATAACTCCGGACACCATTGCCCGCGTGCAGTGAGCCGACGACGGCAGACACATGCAAGACATGTCGGTCTCTTCCCCGCACCCATGCGCCTCCCTACGATCATAAGGACTGGTCACGTCACGAGGGACTGCGCATGAACTTACGTCATCTTCGCTGCTTCATCGCTGTAGCCGAGGAGCTGCACTTCGGCCGAGCCGCTCGGCGGCTGCACATAGAACAATCTCCTCTATCACGCACGATCCGCAAGCTGGAGACAACTCTAGGCGTGACGTTGCTCAGTCGCACGCCGCGGGGCGCAACCCTGACCTGGGCAGGGCGAGTCTTCCTCGACGACGCCCGCCGCGTCATGTTGAGCGTTGAGCAGGCAGTGGCCAGCGCGAAGGCTGCTGCCTCCGGTTTTCAGGGCATATTGCGCATCGCGCTGTCGAGAGACATAGGACGGGCGAGGCTATCAGCACTGCTTGCGCTGTGCCGCGAAGAGTCGCCGCAGGTAAACATCCGGCTCTCCGAAGTACCGCTGACCGAACTCGTGCAGGGGCTGAACGCGGATCTGTTCGACGCCGGCTTTGCAATGGTCAATGAAGTGGAGGACGGGATCATTGCTCAGCCGTTGTGGGCCGACCCCTTGGTAGTGATCCTGCCCGCACGGCACCCGCTTGTAGCCTTCAAGGAAGTGCCGTTGCAGGAAGTGGTGAGCTATTGACCTGCCCCCTTCAGGCGTGCCAA
>NZ_ALEE01000377.1 GCF_000282995.1 Melaminivora alkalimesophila | reverse complement strand
CCGGCGCCCAGCAGGGCCGCGGGCCCGGCATGGAGGGGCGCGAGCGGCGCGGCCGGGACGACGCGCGCGGCCCGCGCGATGGGCGCGGACGCGAGCGGGGGGAGGCGCCACGCGGCCCGCGCCTCGGTGACGCTGCCTTTCGCGCCCAGCGCGAGGCCCGGGAACAGGCCCAGGCGGCGTTGCGCCGGCTGGCAGCCCAGGCGCACGGCGAGGCGCTCACGCAACTCATGGAGGCCTGGAAGCGCCGCGATGCGCAGCAGCTCCCGGGGGTGCAGGAGCTGGGCGGGCGCGTGTCGCCGGCGGCCCGCGCGGCCTGGGGCCAGGCGCTGGCGGCGGCGCCGGCGGGCGAGTGCGGCGAGGCGCTGCTGCGCCTGGAGATCGCAGCAGACGTGCCGACCCCGGCGGACCAGCTGTCGGCGCGCCGGGCGCTCCAGCTGCAGTTGCTCACGCGGCGCAACGACCCATCGCCGGCCCAGACCTGGGAGCAGGACGCTGCGCGGGTGTTTGCCTGTGCCGCGGGGGATGCCGAGGTGCGCCGTCTGCAAAATGCGCTCAAGGTGCTGATGCGCAAGGGCTGATGCGCCCCCGGCCGTGCCGTCCGCGGCATGGCCGGCCGCTCCTGCGGGACAGGAACAAAAAAGCCGCTGATCCTTCGATCAGCGGCTTTTTCTTCGTTGTCTGGTGCCCAGGAGAGGACTCGAACCTCCACGCCTCTCAGCGCTAGTACCTGAAACTAGTGCGTCTACCAATTCCGCCACCTGGGCATTTCAGGGAAGGCGCAAGTATAAGACGGATTTCGGAGTGGTTTGGACAAGAGCGCAAATTTTTTTCACCCGCCCCGGGCCGCTGGCCGCCAGGCGCGCACAAAAAAGCCGCTTCTTCGGGAAGCGG
>NZ_ALEE01000376.1 GCF_000282995.1 Melaminivora alkalimesophila | reverse complement strand
CTTCTTCGGGAAGCGGCTCGCCTGTCCTGAACCCTTGGCGGGTTGTCGTTAAACTTGGTGCCCAGGAGAGGACTCGAACCTCCACGCCTCTCAGCGCTAGTACCTGAAACTAGTGCGTCTACCAATTCCGCCACCTGGGCATTTCAGGAAAGATTGCAATTGTACAACCAAAAAAAAGCGTCCGGCACATCGTCCGGGCAGAGCCCTTCCGATGAACTCGAAGGGAGCGTGCAGGGACACCGCGACGGGCACGGCTTCGTCACCACCGACGATGGCGGGCCGGACATCTACCTGCCGCCCAACGAGATGCGGGCCGTGCTGCACAAGGACCGGGTGCGGGTGCGCATCGTGCGCCAGGACCGGCGCGGGCGGCCCGAGGGGCGCGTGCTGGAGATCGTCGCGCGCCCGCCGCAGCCCATCATCGGCCGCCTGCTGCAGGAGAGCGGCGTCTGGCTGGTGGCGCCCGAGGACAAGCGCTACGGCCAGGATGTGCTGATTCCCAAGGATGCGACCGGATCGGCCCAGGCCGGCCAGGTGGTGGTGGTCGAGCTGACCGAGCCGCCGGCGCTGTATGGCCAGCCGGTGGGCCGCGTGGTCGAGGTGCTGGGCGAGGTCGACGACCCCGGCATGGAAGTCGAGATCGCGGTGCGCAAATATGGCGTGCCGCACGTGTTCTCCGACGAGTGCCTGGCGCAGGCGCAGGCGCTGCCCGACAAGGTGCGGGCGCAGGACTGGCGCCACCGGGTGGACCTGACGGACATCCCGCTCGTGACCATCGACGGCGAGGACGCGCGCGACTTCGACGACGCCGTCTATTGCGAGCCGGCGCGCGTGGGGCGCGGCAAGGGCTGGCGCCTGCTGGTGGCGATTGCCGACGTGAGCCACTACGTGGAGACCGGCAGCGCCATCGACATCGATGCCTACGACCGCGCCACCAGCGTGTACTTCCCGCGCCGGGTGATCCCGATGCTGCCGGAGAAGCTCTCCAACGGCCTGTGCTCGCTCAATCCGCACGTCGAGCGGCTGGCCATGGTCTGCGACATGCTGATCAGCGCCAAGGGCGAGCTGCACGCCTACCAATTCTACCCGGCCGTGATGTGCAGCCACGCCCGCTTCACCTACACCGAGGTGGCAGCCATCCTGGCGAACACGCGCGGGCCGGAAGCGGCGCGCTACCGCGAGCGGGTGGGCGAGCTGATCCACCTGCACGACGCCTACCGCGCGCTCGCGGCGGCGCGCCAAGCGCGCGGCGCCGTGGATTTCGAGACCGTCGAGACGCAAATCCTCTGCGACGACAACGGCCGCATCGAGAAGATCGTGCCGCGCGTGCGCACCGAGGCCCACCGGCTGATCGAGGAGGCGATGCTGGCGGCCAACGTCTGCAGCGCCGACTTCATCGGCCAGGCGGGGCGGCCGGCGCTGTACCGCGTGCACGAGGGGCCCACCCCCGAGAAGGTGGAGACGCTGCGCACCTACCTGAAGGCGATGGCGGTGGGCATGGGCATTTCGGATGAGCCCAGCCCCGCGGAATTCCAGGCCATCGCCGAGGCCACCAAGGACCGCCCCGACGCGCTGCAGATTCACACCATGCTGCTGCGCTCCATGCAGCAGGCCATCTACACGCCCATCAACAGTGGGCACTTCGGCCTCGCCTACGAGGCCTACACGCACTTCACCAGCCCGATCCGGCGCTACCCCGACCTGCTGGTGCACCGCGTCATCAAGTCCATCCTGGCGGGCACCAAGTACGTGCTGCCGAACCTGCCGACGCCGGGCGAGGCGCAGTTCAAGCTGGCCAAGCGCCTCGCGTCCAAGGCCGCGGCGCAGGCGGACGAGGCGCCGCCGCGCAAGCTCGGCGGCGCGATCAGCCCGCGCGAGCTGCAGGCCTGGGAGGCGGCCGGGCTGCACTGCAGCGCCAACGAGCGCCGCGCCGACGAGGCCAGCCACGACGTGCAGGCCTGGCTCAAGTGCCAGTACATGCGCGAGCACCTGGGCGAGGAGTACAGCGGCGTCATCAGCGCCGTCACCAGCTTCGGCGTTTTCGTCACGCTCGATGCGCTGTACGTGGACGGGTTGCTGCACATCACCGAGCTGGGCGGCGAGTACTTCCGCTACGACGAGGCGCGCCAGGAGCTGCGCGGCGAGCGCACCGGCATCCGCTACGCGATCGGCGACCGGCTGCAGGTGCAGGTCAGCCGCGTCGATCTGGACGGGCGGCGCATCGACTTCCGGCTGGTGCGCGACGAGCTGGCGCCGCCGGCGGGCGGGGGCAACGGCAAGGTGCGCGAGGGCGCCCGCCGCCGCGGCGCGGACGACGCCGCGGCCGCTGGCGAAGGATCCTCCGGCAAGCGCGGCGCCAAGGCCGATGGGGCCAAGGATTCGCGGAGCAAGGGCGACAGGAAGGCCGAGACGGGCAAGGGCGCGAAGGGCGCGAAGTCCGGCAAGGCGACGCGCCAGCGCTCCTGAGGAGCGGCAGCTGCCACCATGGACACGACGAGAACGACAAGGAGCATCCACGTCATGACAGGAACCGAAGCGGCGCCCCGGGTGGCGCTCGTCACCGGGGCGGGTACCGGCATCGGTCGGGCCGCGGCCCTCGAGCTGCTGGCGGCGGGCTGGAGCGTGGCCCTGGTGGGGCGGCGCGAGGGCCTGCTCGAACAGGTCGCGCAGCAGTCCGGCGCAGGGGCGCGTGCGCTCGTCGCCCCGGCCGACGTGACCGACCCGGAGGCGGTGCGCGCGGCGTTCGATCGCACGGTGGCGCATTTCGGCCGGCTCGACCTGCTGTTCAACAATGCCGGCTCGGGGAC
>NZ_ALEE01000375.1 GCF_000282995.1 Melaminivora alkalimesophila | reverse complement strand
CCGGCTCGGGGACGCCGGCGCTGCCGCTGGAGGAGGTCGGGGTCGAGCAGTGGAAGGGCGTCGTGGACGTCAACCTGAACGGCATGTTCTGGTGCCTGCAGAACGCATTCCGCGTCATGCAGGCGCAGTCGCCGCGGGGCGGGCGCATCATCAACAACGGCTCCATCTCGGCCCACGTGCCGCGCCCCCACGCCATCGCCTACACCGCCACCAAGCACGCCGTCGCCGGCCTGACCAAGGCCGCCTCGCTCGAAGGCCGACGGCACGACATCGCCGTGGGGCAGATCGACGTCGGCAACGCACGCACCGAGCTGGCCGAGCGCATGACGCAGGGCGTGTTGCAGGCCAATGGCGAGATCGCCTCCGAGCCGATGATCGACGTGCAGATCGTCGGCCAATCGGTGCGCTACATGGCGGAGCTGCCGCTGTCGGCCAACGTGCTCTTCCATACCGTGATGGCCACCAAGATGCCCTTCGTCGGCCGTGGCTGAGGGTCGGGCCGGACTGCGGGCGCTGCTGCGCCTGGGGGCGGCAGCCCTGGCGGCGTGTCTGGCGACCTGGGCGGGCGCCGCGCCGGGACAGGCGCCCCAGGCGGCCGCCGCCCGGGACGACATGGGGCCGCGCGTGCTGGCTTGTACTGCCTGCCACGGCGAGCAGGGGCGCGCCACGCCCGAAGGCTACTTTCCGCGCATCGCCGGCAAGCCGGCGGGCTACCTCTACAACCAGCTCTTGAACTTCCGCGAAGGGCGGCGCAGCTATCCGCAGATGGCGTGGCTGCTGGAACATCTCACGGATGCCTACCTGCAGGAGATGGCGGAGCATTTCGCGGCCCTGCAGTTGCCCTATGCGCCGCCGCCCGCGTCCCAGGCCCCGCCCGCGGTGCTCGAGCGCGGGCGGCGGCTGGTGCGCGAGGGCGACGCCGCGCGCGGCCTTCCGGCCTGCGTGCGCTGCCATGGCGATGCGCTGACGGGGGTCTCTCCCTGGCTGCCGGGGCTGCTCGGGCTGTCGCGCGACTACGTCGCTGGCCAGCTCGGCGCCTGGCAGACCGGGCAGCGCCATGCCCAGGCGCCGGATTGCATGGCGGACATCGCGCGCCGCCTCGAGCCGCAGGATGTGGGCGCCATCGCCGCCTGGCTGGCGGCCCAGCCCGTGCCCGCGGGGGGAGTCCCGGCGGCGGGGCTGGCCGCCCGGTTGCCGCTGCGCTGCGGCGGCGTGCCCGAAGCCGGGTCCGCCACCCCGGATGGCGCAGTGCCGGAGGGCGGCCAGTGAGGCGCGGCCACAAGGTGCTTGCGGCCGGCCTGGGGGCGCTGCTTCTTGCGGCCGTGGCGCTGGCGCTGGTGCTCTTGCTCAACCGGCTCGGCGAGGCCCCCCTGCCGACGCACGAGGTCGCCGTCCCGGCCACCCCGGAAGTCATCGCCCGCGGTGCCTACCTGGCGCGCGTGGGCAACTGCGCCGGCTGCCATACCGCCCCGGGCGGCGAGCCCTATGCCGGCGGGCGCGGCATCGACACGCCCTTCGGCACGGTCTATGCCCCCAACCTGACGCCGCACGAGGCCACGGGGCTCGGCAGCTGGACGGCGGCGCACTTCTGGCGCGCCATGCACAACGGGCGCTCCCGCGACGGCCGCCTGCTGTACCCGGCCTTTCCCTACCTGAACTACACGCACGTTACGCGCGAGGATGTGGATGCCATCTTCGCCTACCTGCGCAGTCTGCCCGCCGTGGACCGGGCCACACCGCCGCACGCGCTGCGTTTCCCCTTTGACACCCAGGCTGCGCTGGCCGTGTGGCGCGCCCTGTTTTTCCGCCCGGGCGGGCCGCCGCAG
>NZ_ALEE01000374.1 GCF_000282995.1 Melaminivora alkalimesophila | reverse complement strand
CGGGCCGCCGCAGCCTGCGCCTGCGCAGGCCGTCTCCGCGCCGCTCGACCGCGGCGCCTACCTGGTGCAGGGCTTGGGCCACTGCGCCGCCTGCCACACGCCGCGCAATGCCTGGGGAGCGCCGCGCGCAGGCGCCGCGCTGGGCGGCGGGATGATCCCCTTGCAGGGGTGGTACGCCCCGGCGCTGGACGTGGCGCAGGAAGCCGGCGTCGCCGACTGGCCGCTCGACGAAGTGGTGGAATTGCTGCGCACCGGAACGACGCCGCGCGCCGGCGCCTCCGGCCCGATGGCGGCGGTGGTGTTCCAGAGCCTGCAGCACTGGAGCGAGGCCGACCTGCGCGCCACGGCCCAGTACCTGCAGGCGCTGCCCCAGCGCGCGGCGCCGCCCGTGCGCACCGAGGCCGCGGCGGCGGCCGAGATGGAGCTGGGCGGCAAGCTCTACGAGCAGCACTGTGCGCAATGCCACGGCGCGCGGGGCGAGGGCGGCGAAGGCGGAGCCTTTCCGCCGCTGGCCGGCAACCGCGCGGTGCTGCTGCGCGAGCCGACCAACCTGGTGCGCGTGGTGCTGCAGGGGGGCTACCTGCCCGCCACCGCCGGCAACCCGCGCCCCCACGGCATGCCACCGTTCACCCAGGTGCTCACCGACCGGGAAATCGCGGCCGTGCTGTCCTTCATCCGCAGCAGCTGGGGCAACCAGGCGGGCAAAGTCGATACGATCACGGTCCACCGCGCCCGCGAGCGGCGCGGCTCCTGGGGGCGGCAATGAGGGCAACAGGCAGGGGGGGTGCGCAAGGCGCGGCAGAGGCGGGCGCCGTGGGGGCCGGCTGGTGGCTGGTCTGCCTGTGCGCGCAGTGGTGTGGCGTGTGCCGGGAGTTTCGACCCGCCTTCGAGGCGCTGGCGCGCGAGGGCCTGCGCCTGGAATGGGTGGATGTGGAGGACGACGAAGACCTCGTGGGCGAGCTGGACATCGAAACCTTCCCGACGGTCTTGATCGCCGAGGGCTCCCGCGTGCGCTTCTTCGGCACCATCGTGCCGCAGGCCGGGGTGCTGACCCGGCTGCTGGAGAGCCTGCGCGCCACGGCGGGCCATGCCGCCGCGCCCGACGCCGGGGCGCAGGCACTGCTGGAGCGGATCATGGCCTCCCGCTGACCGGCCGGCAGGCTGCCCCGCAGCCCGTGGCATGCAAGATGCATGCCGCAGGGCTTTGCATTCCCTGGTTTTCGCGGATACAATACGCGCTTCACGACCAAACGGGCGGGTAGCAACCGCCCTTTTTTTTTGGCGTTTTCCCGATCGTGCGGGCGTGCGGATGCGCGCTTCGGGCCGGGAAGGCGGGCTTTTCACGCGCAATCATTCATTCGGGCAGAGCATAGACACGTGGCATTGCAGCAGATCGTTGAACAGACCGTGACCGGGCTGGGGTATGACCTGGTGGAGATCGAGCGCTCCGCAGGGGGCTTGCTGCGCATCACCATCGACATGCCCTGGACGCCGGGCCAGCCAGGTGAGCAGTTCATCACTGTCGAGGACTGCGAGAAAGTCACGCGCCAGCTGCAGTTTGCCCTGGAGGTCGAGGGCGTGGACTACCGCCGGCTGGAAGTTTCCTCGCCCGGCATCGATCGCCTGCTGCGCCATGAGCAGGATTTCGTGCGCTTCGAGGGCGAGGTGGTCGACCTCACCCTGCGCGAACCCATCGGGGCGGCTGCCAGCGCAGGCATCGCCGCCAACCGCAAGAAATTCCGCGGCACGCTCGAGCGCACCGAGGAGGGCGGGTGGCAGATCGTCTGGAGCGACGAGCCACCGCCCAAGCCGGGCCAGCGCGTGAGCAAGAAGCGCCCGCCGGCCCCCCTGCAGGCCCTGGGTTTCACGCTCGACGAGCTGCGCGAGGCGCGGCTGGCGCCCATCGTGAATTTCAAGGGCCGGGCGGCGAGGTCCGGGCCCGATCCGGACTGAAAGACCAGACACAAGCAAGCGAACGCGGGCTGCCGGCTGCACGCTCGGGGCCGCAAGGATTGAAGAACAGGAGAGTCGCCGTTATGAATCGCGAACTGTTGATGTTGGTGGATGCGATCTCGCGCGAGAAGAATGTCGAGCGCGACGTGGTGCTGGGCGCGGTCGAGTCCGCGCTCGCGCAGGCGACCAAGAAGCTCTACGAGGGCGAGGTCGACATCCGGGTGGCCATCGACCGCGACAGCGGCGAGTACGAGACCTTCCGCCGCTGGCTGGTGGTCCCCGACGACGCCGGTCTGCAGAACCCGGAGGCCGAGGAGCTGTTGATGGATGCGCGCGAGCGCGTGCCGGATATCGAGGTGGGCGACTACATCGAGGAGCCGGTCGAGTCGGTGCCGATCGGGCGCATCGGCGCCATGGCCGCCAAGCAGGTCATCCTGCAGAAAATCCGCGACGCCGAGCGCGAGATGCTGCTCAACGACTTCATGAGCCGCGGCGAGAAGATCTTCACCGGCACCGTCAAGCGCATGGACAAGGGCGACATCATCGTCGAGAGCGGCCGCGTCGAAGGCCGGCTGCGCCGCAGCGAGATGATCCCCAAGGAGAACCTGCGCAATGGCGACCGCGTGCGCGCCATGATCATGGACGTGGACACGACCTTGCGCGGCGCGCCCATCATCCTGTCGCGTTCGGCGCCCGAGTTCATGATCGAGCTGTTTCGCAACGAGGTGCCGGAGATCGAGCAGGGCCTGCTGGAGATCAAGAGCTGTGCGCGCGACCCCGGCAGCCGCGCAAAGATAGCCGTCGTCTCGCACGACCGGCGCGTGGACCCGATCGGCACCTGCGTGGGTGTGCGCGGCTCGCGCGTGAATGCCGTGACCAACGAGCTCGCCGGCGAGCGCGTGGACATCGTCCTGTGGTCCGACGATCCGGCGCAGTTCGTGATCGGCGCGCTGGCGCCTGCCAATGTGCAATCGATTGTGGTGGACGAGGAAAGGCACGCCATGGACGTGGTCGTGGACGAGGAGAACCTCGCCATCGCCATCGGCCGCGGCGGCCAGAACGTGCGCCTCGCGTCCGACCTGACGGGCTGGAAGATCAACATCATGGACGCCGCCGAGAGCGCGCAAAAACAGGCCGAGGAAACCGACGCGATACGCCGGCTCTTCATGGAGAAGCTCGACGTGGACCAGGAGATCGCCGACATCCTGATCGCCGAGGGCTTCGAGAGCCTGGAGGAAGTGGCCTACGTGCCGCTGCAGGAGATGCTGGAGATCGAGAGCTTCGACGAGGACACGGTAAGCGAGCTGCGCGCACGCGCCAAGGATGCGCTGCTGACCATGGAAATCGCCCGCGAGGCGAGCGTGAGCAGCGTCTCGCAGGACCTGCGCGAACTCGAGGGCGTGGACACCGAGCTGCTGGCGAAGCTGGCGGCCGGTGGCGTGAACACCCGCGACGATCTGGCCGATCTGGCCATCGACGAGCTGACCGAGCTGACCGGCCAGACGGAAGAAGAGGCCAAGGCCCTGATCATGAAGGCACGCGAGCACTGGTTCGACCAGGCGCAGGAGTAAAGGTCAGGGGAGGTACGAACGAAATATGTCGAACAACACTGTCGCCGAGTTCGCAGCCGAACTCAAACAATCGTCCCAGGAGCTTCTGGCCCAGCTCAAGTCTGCCGGTGTGTCCAAGGCGTCCGCCTCGGACGCGCTCACCGAGGCCGACAAGCAAAAGCTCCTGGCCTACCTGCAGGCCAGCCATGGCGCGCCCAGCCCTGACCGGCGCAAGATCACGCTGGTGAAGAAGTCCACCAGCGAGATCAAGCAGGCGGACGCCTCCGGCCGCGCCCGCACCATCCAGGTGGAGGTGCGCAAGAAGCGCACCTTCGTCAAGCGCGATGAGGTTGCCGAGGCGCCGCCGCCGCCGTCCGCCGAGGAGGTGGAGCTGGCGCGCCGCGCCGAGGAGGCGCGTCGCCAGGCCGAGCTGATCAGCCGCCAGGAAGCGGCCCTGGCCGAGGAGCGCGCCGAGCGTGAGCGCCGCGAGCAGCGCGAGCGCGAGGCGGAGGAGCGGGCTGCCGCCTACGCTGCCCAGCAGGCCGAGAAGAAGGCCCAGGAGAGCGCCGAGCGCGAGGAAGCGCGCCGCGAGGCCGAGGCGGAAGCCAAGGCGCGCGCCGAGGCGCAGGCCGAGGCGCGTGCCAAGGCCGAGGCCGAGTCGCAGGCCCGCGCCGCCGAGGAGGCCGCGCGCGCCGCCGACCTGGAGGAGCGCCGCCGCAAGGCGCTGGCCGAGGCCGAGGCGATCCGCGCCATGATGGCGGCGCCGCGCAAGGTGCTGGTGGCCAAGAAGCCCGAGGAAGCCAAGCCGGCGGCCAAGGCAGCCGGCACGGAGGCGAAGAAGGGCACGCTGCAGAAGCCGGCGACCGGGAGCGGCGCGGCTGCGGCGCGCACCGGCGCCGCACCCGCGGGCGGCAAGGAGCTCAAGTCGGCCAAGCTGTCGTCGAGCTGGGCGAACGACTCCACCAAGAAAAAGGAAATCAAGACCCGCGGCGACAGCAGCGGCGGCGTGGGCCGCGGCGGCTGGCGCAGCGGCCCGCGCGGGCGCCGTGGCGAGCGGGGCGACGAGCGCCAGCATGCCCCCGCGCCGGTGGAGTTCCGCGCGCTGGAAGTGCACGTGCCCGAGACCATCACGGTGGCAGAACTCGCGCACAAGATGGCCATCAAGGCGTCCGAACTGATCAAGGTGCTGATGAAGATGGGCCAGATGGTCACCATCAACCAGCCCCTGGACCAGGACACGGCCATGATCGTGGTCGAGGAGATGGGCCACACCGCCAAGGTGGCGGCGCTGGACGACCCGGAGGCCTTCACCGACGAGGAGATGTCCGGCCAGCAGGCCGAGGCCCTGCCGCGCGCGCCGGTGGTCACCGTCATGGGCCACGTGGACCACGGCAAGACTTCGCTCCTGGACTACATCCGCCGCGCCAAGGTCGCGCCCGGCGAGGCCGGCGGCATCACGCAGCACATCGGCGCCTACCACGTCGAGACGCCGCGCGGCATCGTCACCTTCCTCGATACCCCGGGCCACGAGGCCTTCACGGCGATGCGTGCCCGCGGCGCGCAGGCCACCGACATCGTGATCCTGGTCTGCGCGGCGGATGACGGCGTGATGCCGCAGACGCGCGAGGCCATCAAGCACGCCAAGGCGGCGGGCGTGCCGATCGTCGTGGCCATCACCAAGTCCGACAAGCACGAGGCCAACCCCGAGCGCGTCAAGCAGGAACTGGTGGCGGAAGAGGTGGTGCCCGAGGAATACGGCGGCGACTCGCCCTTCGTGGCCGTGTCGTCCAAGACCGGCATGGGCATCGACGAGCTGCTCGAGCAGGTGCTGCTGCAGGCCGAGGTGCTGGAGCTCAAGGCGCCGGTGGATGCCATGGCCAAGGGCCTGGTGATCGAGGCGCAGCTGGACAAGGGCCGCGGCCCGGTGGCCACCGTGCTGGTGCAGTCGGGCACGCTCAGGGTGGGCGACGTGGTGCTGGCCGGCCAGACCTTTGGCCGCGTGCGCGCCATGACCGACGAAAACGGCCAGAACACCAAGGAAGCCGGCCCCTCCATCCCGGTGGAGATCCAGGGCCTGTCCGAGGTGCCGCTGGCGGGCGATGACTTCATGGTGCTGCAGGACGAGCGCCGCGCCCGCGAGATCGCGACCTACCGCGCCGGCAAGTTCCGCAACACCAAGCTGGCCAAGCAGCAGGCGGCCAAGCTCGAGAACATGTTCGCCGACCTGCAGGCGGGCGAGGTGCAGAACCTGCCCATCATCATCAAGGCCGACGTGCAGGGCTCGCAGGAGGCGCTGGGGCAGTCGCTGCTCAAGCTCTCGACCGACGAGGTCAAGGTGCAGCTGGTGTATGCCGGCGTGGGCGGCATCAGCGAGTCCGACGTGAACCTGGCGCTGGCTTCCAAGGCCATCGTGATCGGCTTCAACGTGCGCGCCGACGCCGGCGCGAGAAAGCTCGCCGAGACGCATGGCGTGGACCTGCGCTACTACAGCGTCATCTACGACGCGGTGGAGGAGCTCAAGGTCGCCATGTCCGGCATGCTGGCACCCGAGCAGCGCGAGGAGGTCATCGGCATGGCCGAGATCCGCACGGTGTTCGTCGCCTCCAAGATCGGCACGGTGGCGGGCTCGTACATCACGCAGGGCATGGTGCACCGCAATGCGCGCTTCCGCCTGCTGCGCGACAACGTGGTCATCTACACCGGCGAGGTCGAGTCGCTGCGCCGCCACAAGGACGACGTCAAGGAAGTGCGCGAGGGCTTCGAGTGCGGCATCAAGCTGAAGAACTACAACGACATCCGCGAAGGCGATCAGCTGGAGTTCTTCGACATCAAGGAGATCGCGCGCACGCTGTGAGGCGGCGCGCCCAGTGCGACGATGGCGGCACGCAAGTCTTCTTCATCCGGCCAGCACCGCGGCTTCAAGGTCGCGGACCAGATCCAGCGCGACCTCACGGAATTGATCCGTGAGCTCAAGGACCCGCGCATCGGCATGGTCACGCTGCAGGGCGTGGACGTCACGCCCGACTACGCGCACGCGAAGGTCTTCTTCAGCGTGCTGGTGGGCGATGCCCAGGCGAGCGAGGAGGCGCTGAACCAGGCCGCGGGCTTCCTGCGCAACGGCCTGTTCAAGCGCCTGCACATCCACACCGTGCCGACGCTGCACTTCGTGTACGACCGCACCACCGAGCGCGCGGCCGACATGAACGCGCTGATCGCGCGCGCCGTGGCCTCGCGCTCCAAGGACGACGATCCGGCATGACCGCGCGCGCTCCCCGCACCCGGGTGCAGCGGCGCCCGGTGCACGGGGTGCTGCTGCTCGACAAGCCGCTGGGGCTGTCCTCCAACGACGCGCTGCAAAAGGCCAAGTGGCTGCTGCGCGCCGAGAAGGCCGGCCACACCGGCACGCTCGACCCGCTCGCCACCGGCGTGCTGCCGCTGTGCTTCGGTGCGGCCACCAAGTTCAGCCAGCTGCAGCTCGATGCGCCCAAGACCTACGAGGCGGTCGCGCTGCTGGGCACGACCACCAGCACCGGTGACGCCGAGGGCGAGGTGCGCGAACAGCGCGCCGTCGATCCGGCCCAGCTCGCGCCCGAGCGGCTGGCCGCCCTCCAGGCGCGCTTCACCGGCCGCATCTCCCAGGTGCCGCCGATGCACAGTGCGCTGAAAAAAGACGGCAAGGCGCTCTACGAATACGCCCGCGCCGGCGTGGAGGTCGAGCGCGCCGCGCGCGAGGTGGAGATCCTGCGTCTGGCGCTGGCGCCTTCCACCACCGAGGCCGGACAACCCGCCCTGCGCATCGAGGTGCATTGCAGCAAGGGCACCTACGTGCGGACCCTGGCCGAGGACCTCGGCGAGGCGCTGGGCTGCGGCGCGCACCTCGTCTCGCTGCGCCGCACCGGCACGGGCGGCCTGGGCCTGGCGGGTTGTGTCACGCTGGCGCAGCTCGAGGCCATGGACGAGGGCGCGCGCCTGGGCTGCGTGCTGCCGGTGCAGACGCTGCTGGCCGACCACACCGCCATCACCCTGGACGAGCAGGAGGCGGGCCGCTTCCTGACGGGCCTGCGCCGGCGCGGGCCCTGGCCCGATGCGCCGGCCGTCGCCGTGTACGCCGAGCGTCCCCGCGCGCTGCTGGGCGTGGGCCACGTGCGCGGCGGGGAATTGATCCCCGACCGGCTGCTCAGCCCGCTGGAGATCCAGCAGATCCTGCAAGGCGCGCCGAGCGCCGACCCCGCCTCCACTGGGGGCCATTGAACATCGACATGAACGCCATGAGCAAACAGATCCGCAACATCGCCATCATCGCCCACGTGGACCATGGCAAGACCACCATGGTCGACCAGCTGCTGCGCCAGTCCGGCACCTTCGCCGAGCACCAGAAGGTGGTGGACAGCGTGATGGACAGCAACGCCATCGAGCGCGAGCGTGGCATCACCATCCTCGCCAAGAACTGCGCCGTGTCCTGGAAGGGCACGCACATCAACATCCTGGACACGCCCGGCCACGCGGACTTCGGTGGTGAGGTGGAGCGTGCGCTGTCGATGGTCGACGGCGTGGTGCTCTTGATCGACGCCCAGGAAGGGCCGATGCCGCAGACGCGCTTCGTGACCAAGAAGGCGCTGGCGCTGGGCCTGAAGCCCATCGTCGTGGTCAACAAGGTCGACAAGCCGGGCGCCAACCCCGACAAGGTGGTGAACGCCGCCTTCGATCTGTTCGACAAGCTGGGCGCGACCGACGAGCAGCTCGACTTCCCCGTGGTCTACGCCTCGGGCATCAATGGCTGGAGCGCGCTCGAGCAGGGCCAGCCGGGCGAGCAGTGGGGACCCGACATGGCGCCGCTGTTCGAGACCATCCTGCAGCACGTGCCGCTGGCCGGAGGCGACGCCGCCGCGCCGCTGCAGCTGCAGGTCTCGGCGCTGGACTACTCCACCTTCGTCGGCCGCATCGGCGTGGGCCGCATCAATGCCGGCACGCTCAAGGCCGGCCAGGACGTGCTGGTCATGGCCGGCCCGGGCGGCGCCAGCTACCGCGGCCGCATCAACCAGATCCACCAGTTCCAGGGCCTGGACCGCGTGCAGGTGAGCGAGGCCGGCCCGGGCGAGATCGTGCTGGTCAATGGCATCGAGCACATCGGCATCGGCGAGACCATCACCGACCCGGCCAACCCGCAGCCCCGTCCGATGCTCAAGATCGATGAGCCGACGCTGGTCATGAACTTTGCCGTCAACACCTCGCCGCTGGCCGGGCGCGAGGGCAAGTACGTCACTAGCCGCCAGATCTGGGACCGGCTGCAGAAGGAGCTGCGCTCCAACGTCGCGCTGCGTGTCAAGGAAACCGACGAGGACGGCGTGTTCGAGGTCGCCGGCCGGGGCGAGCTGCACCTGACCATCCTGCTCGAGGAAATGCGCCGCGAAGGCTATGAATTGGCCGTCTCCAAGCCGCGCGTGGTCTTCAAGGACATCGATGGGGTGCGCTGCGAACCGATCGAGCTGGTGACTGTCGACATCGAGGAAGGCCACCAGGGCAGCGTGATGCAGGCGCTCGGCGAGAGGAAGGGCGAGCTCACCAACATGGAGAGCGACGGGCGCGGCCGCGTGCGGCTGGAGTACCGCATCCCGGCGCGCGGGCTGATCGGCTTCACCACCGAGTTCCTGAACCTGACGCGCGGCTCGGGCCTGATCTCCAACATCTTCGACGGCTACGAGCCGCACAAGGGCGAGATCGGCGGGCGCAAGAACGGCGTGCTGATCAGCATGGACGACGGCGAGATCATCACCTACGCCCTGGGCAAGCTCGACGACCGGGGCCGCATGTTCGTGCGGCCGGGCGATCCGGTGTACGAGGGCATGATCGTCGGCATCCACAGCCGCGACAACGACCTGGTGGTGAACGCTACGCGCACCAAGCAGCTCACCAACTTCCGCGTCAGCGGCAAGGAAGATGCCATCAAGATCACGCCGCCCATCGACCTGACGCTGGAATATGGCGTGGAATTCATCGAGGACGACGAGCTGGTGGAGATCACGCCCAAGAGCATCCGCCTGAGGAAGCGCCACCTCAAGGAGCACGAGAGGAAGCGCGCCAGCCGCGAGTCCGCCTGAGGCCAGCGAGCGCCCGCACCGCCATGAGCACCGCCGCCCTGCCCACCGGAGCTCCCGCCGGCCTGACGCACGGCCGCGCCGTCTGGCTGATGGCGACGGCGGCGCTGATGTGGTCGATCGCTGGCGTGGTGACGCGCCACCTGGAGCAGGCGCGCAGCTTCGAGATCACCTTCTGGCGCAGCTTCTTCATGCTGCTGTCGCTGTGCGTGATGCTGCCACTGCTGCGCGGGCGCACGGCTTTCGCGCCGCTGCTGCGTGGCGGGGTGCCGCTGTGGCTGTCGGGTGTGTGCTGGAGCGTGATGTTCACCGCGTTCATGGTCGGCATCACGCTGATGCCGGTGGCGAACGTGCTGGTGACCATGGCGGCCGGGCCGCTGCTCACGGCCCTGGTGGCGCGGGTGTTCATCGGCCACCGCATCGCGCCGCGCACTTGGGGCGCGATCGCCATGGCGGGGGTCGGCATCGTGTGGATGTACGGCTCCGAGGTGGCGAACCTCTCGCCGGTGGGGCTGGCGGTGGCGCTGTGCATTCCGGTGGCGGCAGCGGTCAACTGGACCGTGGTGCAGAGCGGCCAGCGCCAGGGCCAGTCGGTGGATCTGGTGCCGGCGGTCTTCGTGGGCGCGGCGCTGTCGAGCCTGGCTACGCTGCCCTGGGCGCTGCCCTTTGTCGCCTCCGCGCGCGACATCGGCCTGCTGGCCCTGCTGGGTCTGGTCCAATTGGCGATTCCGTGCGTGCTCGTGGTCTATTGCGGCCGCGTGCTCAAGGCGCCGGAAATCGCACTGCTCGGGCTGCTGGAGGTGATCTTCGGCATCCTGCTGGCTTGGGTGGGCGCCGGCGAGCGCCCGGCGCCGGCCGTCCTGATGGGCGGCACGCTGGTCATCGCCGCGCTGGTTTTCAACGAACTGCTTGCATGGAAGGAACAAGGGACATGACGACGACGACGGCCGAGGTGCTGACCGAGGTGCGCGGCCAGGTGGGCTGCATCACGCTGAACCGCCCGCGCGCGCTCAATGCGCTGTCGCTGGACATGGTGCGCGCGCTGATGGCGGCGCTGCTGGCCTGGCAGAAGGACGACAAGGTGCTGGCCGTGGCGATCCGCGGCAACGGTCGGGAAGGCCCCTTCGGCGCCTTCTGCGCGGGCGGCGACATCCGCTTCCTGCACGCCGCGGGCAAGGACGGCAACCCGCAGCTGGAAGACTTCTTCACCGAGGAATACGCCCTCAACCACCTGATCCACAACTTCGGCAAGCCCTACATCGCCTTCATGGACGGGATCGTCATGGGCGGCGGCATGGGCATCAGCCAGGGCGGCACGCAGCGCATCGTCACCGAGCGCACCAAGATGGCCATGCCCGAGACCATCATCGGGCTGTTCCCGGACGTGGGCGGCGGCTACTTCCTGTCGCGCTGCCCGGGGCGTGTGGGTGAATGGCTGGCGCTCACGGGCGACACCATCGGCCCGGCGGACGCCATCGCCTTCGGGCTGGCGGACGGCCACCTGCCCGCCGCGCAGCAGGAAGCCGTGTGGGAAGGGCTGGGGGCGCGCGACTTCGCCGATGGGGCCGCCGTCGAGCAGTGGGTCGCCTCGCACTTCACTGATCCCGGCCCTGTCCAGGTCACGACCCGCAGCGAGATCGACCGCTACTTCGCGCTGGACAGCGCCACCGCCATCGTGCAGGCCCTGGAAGGCGCCTCCGGCGAGTGGGAGCAGCAGACGGCCGCTGCGCTGCGCAAGCGCTCGCCGCTGATGCTGCACGTGGTGCTCGAGCAGATCCGCCGTGCGCGGAGCATGGGCCTGGCCGACGACCTGCGCATGGAGCGCGACATGGTGCGCCACTGCTTCTACCTGCGTCCCGGCCAGAGCGAGACGGTGGAAGGCATCCGCGCGCTGGCCGTGGACAAGGACCACAGCCCGAAGTGGAACCCTGCCCGCGTGGAGGACGTGGATCCGCAGCTGGTGCAGGCTTTCTTCCAGAGCCCCTGGCCGGCGCACGCGCACCCCCTGGCGGCGCTCGACTGAGGCGGACGGCGGGCCGCCAGCGGCCCGCGCCGTGCTCAGCGGTGGCGGCTCTTCATGGCGCGTTCCACCTCGCGCTTGCCTTCGCGCTCGCGGATGGTGTCGCGCTTGTCGCGTTCCGCCTTGCCCTTGGCGAGCGCGATCTCGCACTTGGCGCGACCGTTCTTCCAGTACAGCTTGAGCGGCACCAGGGTGTAGCCCTTCTGCTCCACCTTGCCGATCAGGCGTCGGATCTCGTCCTTGTGCATCAGCAGCTTCTTGGTGCGCGCCGCCTCCGGGCTGACGTGCGTGGAAGCGGTCTTGAGCGGGTTGATCTGGCAGCCGATCAGGAACAGCTCGCCGTCCTTGATCGTTACGTAGCCATCGGTCAGCTGCGCCTTGCCGGCGCGCAGCGCCTTCACCTCCCAGCCGTGCAGCACCATGCCGGCCTCGTGGCGTTCCTCGAAGAAATAATTGAATGCCGCCTTCTTGTTCTCGGCGATGCGCGGGTTCGGATCGGGTTTCTTGGCCATGGCTTCTCATATGCGGCGCAAACCGGAAGAACAAAGGCCTTCCCTACAATGCTTGTCGTCCCGCGCTGTCGATTCTAGGGGGCGGGCCGGCGCACACTGTTCTTTCGCGCGTTCCTCGCCCATGGCCCATCCAAGCCCCCCGCCTGCATGAAAACCGTCAACAAATCCGTTCTGATCTGGTACAGCCCCGAGGAAATGTTCGCCCTCGTCACCGACGTGGCGCGCTACCCGCAGTTCCTGCCCTGGTGCGATCATGCGCGCGTGCTGGAAGAGCACGAGCTTGGCATGACGGCCGAAGTCGGCATCGCCTTTGGCGGCATCAAGAAGGCCTTCGTCACGCGCAACACGCACGAGCCTGGCCGGCGCGTGCAGCTGGAACTGGTGGAAGGGCCGTTCTCGCAGCTGCATGGCGACTGGCGCTTCCATCCGGTGGGCGACGGCACCCAGCGCGCCTGCCGGGTGGAGCTGATCCTGAGCTACGGCTTTGACAGCCGCGCGCTGGCGGCGGTGGTCGGCCCGGTCTTCGACCGCATCGCCGCCACGCTGGTCGACGCCTTCATCAAGCGCGCCGAACAGGTCTATGGCTGAAGCCGGGCCGGCCAGCGGGCAGGGGCAGGTGCAGGTGACGGTCTGCGCTTCGCTTGCGCCCGGCACCGCGCAGGAGTGGCAGCTGCAGTTGCCGCAGGGGGCGACGGTGGGCGATGCGCTGAACGCCGCGGGGCTGGCCCCGGGGGGCGACCTGCCGGAGCTGGCCTTCGGCATCTGGGGCCGGCCCGTGGGGCCCGAGGAGCGGCTGTGCGATGGCGACCGGCTGGAATGCTGCCGCCCGCTGACGGTGGACCCGAAGGTGGCGCGCCGCCAGCGCTTTGCCCGCCAGGGCGCCCGGGCGGCCGGGTTGTTCGCCAAGCGGCGCCCGGGAGCGAAGCCGGGTTACTGAAGAAGGCGCCTTGCAACCGATGGCGCCGGCTCAGCGGCAGTCGGAGGCGATGACCGACTGCGCACGCCGCAGCTCGGCCGCGCGCGTGGCATCGTCCATGACCACGCGCTCACCCTGCGCGTTGATGTGCGCCAGCGGGGCGCCGGAGCCGAGGGTCGTCGCCATGCGGCGTGCCTGGGTGCAGTTCTCGGCCCGAAGGCGGGCCGCCCGCTCGGCGCGGGCCTTCTCCTCGGCCTCCAGGCGCGCCGCCTCGGCAGCTTCCGCCTTGGCCTTCTTCGCCTCGAGCTCCTTGTCCTGCCGGGAGGGTTGGGGGGGCGCCGGTTCGCCAGCGGCGCCCGCGCCCTCGGTGCCGTCCTGCGGCGCTGGGGCGGCGGCGGGCGCGAAGGTGGCGGCCCGTTGATGGGGCTGCTTCAGGATGTTCCTGTCGGGCACGTCCTGGGGCGGCGGGCGGTCGCTGAAGACCTTGCGGCCGTCCTTGTCGATCCATTGCCACTGCGCGGAGGCGCCCAGCGTGAAGGCGCCCGCCAGCGCCAGGAGCAAAAGCTTCTTGACTTGCATGGCGGGCAGTGTAGCCCGCGCTCCCGGCCGGCCGCCAGCGTTGCGCACGACCGGGCCGACGGCCCGTCGTACCCTGGATACAATCCGGTTTTTGGAGCGAAACTCATGCGCCTTCTTGGAAAAGCGCTCACCTTCGACGATGTGTTGCTGGTGCCGGCGTACTCCCAGGTCCTCCCGAAGGACACCTCGCTTGCCACGCGTTTCTCGCGCAACATCCCCCTGAACCTGCCGCTGGTGTCCGCCGCCATGGACACCGTGACCGAGGCGCGCCTGGCGATCGCCATCGCGCAGGAGGGCGGCATCGGCGTCATCCACAAGAACATGACGGCCGAGCAGCAGGCGGCAGAAGTCTCCAAGGTCAAGCGCCACGAATCCGGCGTGGTCCACGATCCGGTGGTCATCACCCCCGAGCACACGGTGCTGCAGGTGCTCGAACTCTCGGAGAACCTGGGCATCTCGGGCTTTCCGGTGTGCGACGGCGGCAAGGTGGTCGGCATCGTCACCAGCCGCGACGTGCGCTTCGAGACGCGCTACGACGTCAAGGTGCGCGAGATCATGACGCCGCGCGAGCGCCTGATCACCGTCAACGAAAAGGACGGCACCACGCCCGCCGAGGCCAAGGCGCTGCTCAACCGCCACAAGCTCGAGCGCCTGCTGGTGGTGAACGACGCCTTCGAGCTGAAGGGCCTGATCACCGTCAAGGACATCAACAAGCAGACCAGCTTCCCGAACGCCGCGCGCGACGCCGCCGGCAGCCTGCGCGTGGCCGCCGCCGTGGGCGTGGGCCCGGGCACCGAGGAGCGCGTCGAGTTGCTGGTCAAGGCGGGCGTCGATGCGCTGGTGGTGGACACGGCGCATGGCCACTCCAAGGGCGTGATCGAGCGCGTGCGCTGGGTCAAGCAGAACTATCCCCAGGTGGACGTGGTCGGCGGCAACATCGCCACCGGTGCGGCTGCCCTGGCGCTGGTCGAGGCCGGCGCGGACGCCGTGAAGGTCGGCATCGGCCCCGGCTCCATCTGCACCACGCGCATCGTCGCCGGTGTGGGCGTGCCGCAGATCATGGCCATCGACAGCGTGGCCACGGCGCTCAAGGGCACGGGCGTGCCCCTGATCGCCGACGGCGGCATCCGCTTCTCGGGCGACATCGCCAAGGCCCTGGCGGCCGGCGCCTCCACCGTGATGATGGGCGGCATGTTCGCCGGCACCGAGGAAGCCCCCGGCGAGGTCATCCTCTACCAGGGCCGCAGCTACAAGAGCTACCGCGGCATGGGCTCGATCGGCGCCATGCAGCAGGGCAGCGCCGACCGCTACTTCCAGGAAGCCACCACCGGCAACCCGCACGCCGACAAGCTGGTGCCCGAGGGCATCGAGGGCCGCGTGCCCTACAAGGGCTCGATGGTCTCCATCGTGTTCCAGATGGCCGGCGGCGTGCGCGCGGCCATGGGCTACTGCGGCTGCGCGACGATTGCCGAGATGAACGAACGCGCCGAGTTCGTCGAGATCACGGCCGCCGGCATCCGCGAATCGCACGTGCACGACGTGCAGATCGTCAAGGAAGCGCCCAACTACCGCGCCGATTGAGCGCCCGAAGCCGCCCAGGCCCGAACGCCCCCGACCGGCCTTCGGGCCTTTGTCTTTTCATCCCACCGCCTGCCAGCCAGCCCGCCCGCCATGCAACACGACAAGATCCTCATCCTCGACTTCGGCTCCCAGCTCACCCAGCTCATCGCCCGGCGCGTGCGCGAGGCGCAGGTGTACTGCGAGGTGCACCCCTGCGACGTGGGCAGCGACTGGGTGCGGGAATTTGCCGCGGACGGACGCCTCAAGGGCGTGATCCTGTCGGGCAGCCACGCCAGCACCTACGAGGTCGATGACCGTGCGCCCGACGCCGTGTTCGAGCTCGGCCTGCCGGTGCTGGGCATCTGCTACGGCATGCAGACCATGGCCCTGCAGCTGGGCGGCAAGGTGGAGGGCTCGCCCAGCCGCGAGTTCGGCTACGCCGAGGTGCGCGCGCACGGCCACACGCAGCTGCTCAAGGACATCCAGGACTTCGCCACGCCCGAGGGCCACGGGATGCTGAAGGTGTGGATGAGCCACGGCGACAAGGTCACGGAGCTGCCGCCGGGCTTCAGGCTGATGGCCTCCACCGCCTCGTGCCCGATCGCCGGCATGGCCGACGAAGCGCGGCGCTTCTATGGCGTGCAGTTCCACCCCGAGGTCACGCACACGCCCCAGGGCGCGGCGCTGCTGGCGCGCTTCGTGCTACAGATCTGCGGCGCGCGCCCGGACTGGGTCATGGGCAACTACGTGGACGAGGCCGTGGCCCGCATCCGCGCCCAGGTGGGCGACCAGGAAGTGCTGCTGGGCCTGTCGGGGGGGGTGGATTCGAGCGTGGCCGCGGCGCTGATCCACCGCGCCATCGGCGACCGGCTGACCTGCGTGTTCGTGGACCACGGGCTGCTGCGCCTGAACGAGGGCGACATGGTCATGGAGATGATCGCCGGCAAGCTGCACGCGCGCGTGATCCGCGTGGACGCCAGCGAGCTGTTCCTCGACAGGCTGGCGGGCGTGAGCGACCCGGAGCACAAGCGCAAGACCATCGGCAACCTGTTCGTCGATGTCTTCAAGGCGGAGGCCGCGAAGCTGCGTGCGGCCGGCGGTGGCCACGAGGGCATCCGCTTCCTCGCGCAGGGCACCATCTACCCGGACGTGATCGAGTCCGGCGGCGGCAAGGGCAAGAAGGCCGTCACCATCAAGAGCCATCACAACGTGGGCGGGCTGCCGGAGCAGCTCGGGCTGGAGCTGCTGGAGCCGCTGCGCGACCTGTTCAAGGACGAGGTGCGCGAGCTGGGCTTGGCGCTGGGTCTGCCGCGCGAGATGGTCTATCGCCATCCCTTCCCGGGGCCGGGCCTGGGCGTGCGCATCCTGGGGGAGGTGAAAAGGGAATACGCCGACCTGCTGCGCCGCGCCGATGCAATTTTCATCGAGGAGCTGCGCAACACCGTGGATCCGGCGACGGGCAAGAGCTGGTACGAGCTGACCAGCCAGGCCTTCACGGTGTTCCTGCCGGTCAAGAGCGTGGGCGTGATGGGCGACGGGCGCACCTACGACCACGTGGTGGCGCTGCGCGCGGTGCAGACCACGGATTTCATGACGGCGGACTGGGCCGAGCTGCCGTACGCGCTGCTCAAGCGCGTGTCGAGCCGCATCATCAACGAGGTGCGCGGCATCAACCGCGTGACCTACGACGTGTCGAGCAAGCCGCCGGCGACGATCGAGTGGGAGTGAGCGCCCGGGCATGATCGCGCCCATGCAGTCAGGCGCTTACCTCACCCGCATCGGTCACGAGGGCCCCGCACCCGCGACGGTCCAGACCTTGCACGCGCTCACGCGCGCCCACACGCAGGCCATTCCCTTCGAGAATATCGACGTGCTGCTGGGCCGGCCGGTGCGGCTGGAGTCGGCAGCCGTCTTCGACAAGCTGGTGCACCAGCGGCGCGGCGGCTATTGCTTCGAGCAGAACGGCCTGTTCCTGCGGGTGCTCCAGGAACTGGGCTTCAGCGCCACCGGCCTGGGCGCACGCGTGCGCCTGTGCACGCCCGACCGCAGCGAGATCCCGGCGCGCACGCACCTGCTGGTGTGTGTGGAGCTGCAAGGTGAGCGCTGGCTCACGGACGTGGGCTTCGGCGCGCTGTCGCTCACGCAGGCCCTGCGCTGGGAGCACGGCCTCGTGCAGGATACGCCGCACGATCGGCGCCGGCTGGTGCACGAGGACGGCCGCTGGTTCCATCAGGTCTGGCAGGAAGGCGGCTGGGTGGACGTCTACGAATTCACCGGCGAGCCCATGCCGGAGAGCGACCGGAAGGTGGCGAACTGGTACACCAGCACGCACCCGGAATCGACCTTCATGGGCCAATTGATGGTGGCCCGGGCCCTGCCGGATGGCGGGCGGCTTACCATGGTGGGCAATGAACTGCGGCGGCGCCATCCGGACGGGCACATGGATGCGCGCCCCGTGGCGCCGGAGCAATTGCACGGCGTGTTGCTCGAACACTTCGGCATCCGCTGGCCGGGCGAGGCCGCCCCTTCACAGGATTGACCATGGCAAGCATTTCCTTCTTCACCCACCGTGCTGCAGGGCTCGCCTTGACCGTTGCGGCCCTGGCGGCGGCCGGCTGCGCCAGCAGCGGCC
>NZ_ALEE01000373.1 GCF_000282995.1 Melaminivora alkalimesophila | reverse complement strand
CGGCCGCGCCTTCATTCCCCAGGTGCGGACCGAGGCCGGCGCCGAGGGCGAGAAGCGCGTGCGCGTGGAACCCGAGCGGCTGGTGTGCCAAAGCGGGCCGCGCTGCCCGCTGCTGGCGGCTGCGTGGAGCAGCGCCAAGCCGGGCCAGGCCGTGCTGAGCGTGCAGCTGCCGGGCAACAAGGCCGAGATCACCGGCGCCGACGTGCATATCGGCGGCTCCGAGGTGGTGCGCCTGCGGTTGCGCTCCGAGCAGCCGGGCGCTGCCTCCGCGGACGCAGCGGCGCCGGCCGGTTCGGCCTTCGACGTGCCGCTGCGGCTGATCGATCGCATCGCCTACGGATCGCGCACCTGGATGCGCATCTACACGGAGGGTGGCGGCAGCGTGGACGAATTCATCCACAGCGGCGAGCAGCGCAGCCAGGCGGCCGAGGCCATGGGGCATTTTCTGTCGGCCGTGACGGCGGCCGGGGGCAGCGGCGCCGGGGTCGAGGGCCCGCGTGGCGGCCTGCTGGACCGCCTGGGGGTGCGCGAGCACTAGGCGGGCCGTTCGTTCACAGGGCCGCAGGCGCTCAGCGGCGGTCCGGTTGGCGGATGCGCTCCAGGTGCTGGGCCAGCGTGGCCTCGGACAGTTCGCCGGAACGCACGGCGACCAGCTGCCCCTGGGCGTTGTAGAAAAGCGTGGTCGGCAGCGCCTTGTGGCCGAGGAGATTGCCCAGCTGTGCGTTCGTGTCGAGCACGACCTTGGTGGCGGGCAGCCGCCAGCTCGCGGCAAAGCGTGCTGCCAGCTCCGGCGCCTCGCCCTGGTTGACCCACAGGAACAGCACATCCCTGTGCGCCTCGTAGGCGCGCAGCAGCACCGGCATCTCGCGCCGGCAGGGCGGGCACCAGCTGGCCCAGAGGTTGATCACCACCGGCCGGCCGAGGGCGGAAGGCAGGTGCACGGTGCGCGCGTCCAGGGCCACGCCCTGCCAGGGCGGCAGGCCGGCCGGCGCCGCAGGTTGCAGCGCCCACCACAGCCCGGTCCCCGCCAGCCATGCGGCCGCGCCCGCCGCCAGGCCGGCCGCCACCGGCCGGCGCCAGGCACTGCGCCGCCACCACAGCACCAGGCCACCGACCGCTGCAGCGGCCAACCCCCAGGCGGGCGCCCAGCCGCCATCCCGGATGTCGATGACCGACAGCGGCGCCTGCAGGTACTGCGGCAGATATTGCAGCACGAAGCCCAGGCGCGCGGCGGCAAAGGCGAGCAGGGCGAGTGCCCACGCATGTCGCCCCACCGCCAGGCCCTGGCGCACCGACAGTCGGTCGTAGGCCATGCTGCCTGCCAGCCAGGCGCAAAAGGCGATGACCGCCGCCCAGGGAAGGACGAGGGGGCCGAGCTGAAGAACCTGGGAGGGCATGGAAAAGCGGCTCCTGTGGTGAAGATGCTGTGCCGCTCGATGGTTCGGCGGCAGCGGTGGTGACGGCAACAGGGGTCGGGCCGGAGTGTGGCTGCAACCCGCGCCGCAGGTCCCTTCGGATCAACCCGCAAGCAGGGGCAGCTCCAGGGTGGCCACCAGCCCCGGATCGGCGGGCCTGAGTTCCAGCGTGCCACCG
The DNA here is from genome assembly GCF_000282995.1 of Melaminivora alkalimesophila. GTDB lineage: Bacteria > Pseudomonadota > Gammaproteobacteria > Burkholderiales > Burkholderiaceae_C > Melaminivora > Melaminivora alkalimesophila. Next base: position 8,678 of record NZ_ALEE01000373.1, on the reverse strand, counting down.
GCGCTCTCGGCGATGCGCCGGGCGATGGTCAGACCCAGCCCGCTGCCGCTGCCCATGGGCTCCTTGCGCCAGAAACGTTGCGTGGCCTGGGCACATTCCTCGGCGCTCATGCCCGGCCCGTGGTCTCGCACCTCGAATGCGATCGCCCCATGGGGCCGGCGCGGCGAGGGTGTGCGCAGCAGGCGCAGCGTGCACTCCACCGCGGCCTCGCCCCGGTGGTGGCGCAATGCGTTGTCCAGCAGGTTGCCGATCGCGCTGGTCAGCAGCGGCGCGGGCAGGGCGATGCGTACGTCGCTCCATTCGGGGGCGCCCGGGGCTGGCGCGCAGCGCGTCTGTACCGCGGCGGGCGCGGCGCCACGGGCTCCCTCGCGCCCCTGCAGCGATTGCTGCACGGCGTGCTCGAACGCCTGCACGATGGCTTCGCCCGAGGCTTCCTGGGGAGCGGCGAGCGCCTCGCCTTCGATGCGGGCGAGCTGCAGCAGCTGCTCGATGGTGGCGTGCATGTGGGCGATGCCCTGTTCGGCAGCCTGCAGGGCCTGGGCGGCAGTGTCGACGCGCCCGGGGGCAGCCAGCGCCATGCGTGCGACCTGGACGTGGGTCTTGATCGCAGTGAGCGGCGTGCGCAGCTCGTGCGCGGCGTCGGCCGTCCAGCGGCGCTCGTGGGCGATGGCGGCGCTGGTGCGCGCCAGCAGCGCGTTCAGACTGGCGACCAGCGGGCTGAGCTCGCGCGTGTCCTCGCCCGTGTGGACGGGTTCGAGCGCAGTGGGCGCGCGTGTCGCCAGTTCGCGGCGCAGCCGCTCCAGCGGGCGCAGCCCCAGCGTCGCCACCCACCACACCAGCAGCCAGACGACCGCCAGGGCGATGGCAAAGGGCACGGCCAGCGCCAGCACGGCGGTGCGCACCAGCTGCTCGCGCTGCGCCAGCGGATCCGAGGTCGCCACACGCAGCTCGCCCTCGGCCAGCACGTAGGTGCGCCAGGCCTTGCCGCCCTTGCGGATCTCTTGGAAGCCGGGTTCGCCCAGCGTGGACTGGGCGGGGGCGTCGCCCGTGCGCGCCAGCGGCACCACCTCGACCTCGCTGCGCGCCAGGCTCACCTCGCAGGCCACGCCGTCGCGCCCGATCACGGAGTGCAGCTGCTCGGCCGTCGGCGGGCTGCCGTCCGCTGCGGGCTGCAGCTGCTGCACGATGCTGGCCACCATGCGCGCCGAGGCGATCAGGCGGTCGTCGAGCATGGCGTTGAGCTCATGCTCCAGGCTGTTGATGCGCCACGCGGCAACCCCGCCCCACAGCAGGCTGCTGGCCAGCGCCAAGCCGAGCACCAGGCGCAGGCGCAGGCTCTTGTGCGCCCGTCGCGGGGCCGCCGCCGGCTTCGTCATGCCCCCGGGGGCGCGGGGCGCACGCCCAGGCGAAAGCCCACGCCGCGCACCGTCTCGATCAGGTCCGCGCCGAGCTTGCGCCGCAGGTGGTGCACATGCACGTTGACGGTGTTGCTGCCCACTTCCTCGTCCAGGCGGTAGAGGCTGTCGTGCAGTTGCGCCGTGTCGAGGGTGCGGCCATTGGCCTGCACCAGGGCCGCGAGCAGGGCCCATTCGCGGCGCGACAGGTCCACGCGCGCGCCCGCGCGCAGCACTTCCCCGGACGCCATGTCGATGTCGTAGTCGGCGACCCGCACACGGTCGCTGGCACGCCCGCCCACGCGGCGCACCAGGGCCTGCAGGCGCACGACCAGCTCCGGCAAATCGAAGGGCTTGGTCAGGTAGTCGTCCGAGCCCTCGTGAAAGCCCGCCACCTTGTCGTCCAGCGTGGCGCGCGCCGTCAGGATCAGCACCGGCAGCGCCAGCCCCGCCGCGCGCCAGCCGCGCAGCAACTGCAGGCCGTCGCCATCGGGAAGCCCCAGATCCAGGACGCAGGCGTCGTAGCTGCGTGCCGCCAAGTGGGCGCGCGCTTCGGCCGCGCTGGCGGCCACGTCGGCGTCCATGCCGTGCAGTTCCAGGCCGGCGCGGATGCCGCTGGCCACCAGCGGGTTGTCTTCGACGATCAGGATGTGCATGGGGGCAGGGGAGGCGGGGCGCTCCATTGTAGGAAGCACCCCTTCGCGCGCCGCGTCCGCTGGCTTCACACCTTGCGCACGCGCACCGGCAGGCCCTGGCGCACCACCGCGCCCGAGACCCACTCGATCCAGACGTTGTCCTTCTGTGGGCGGGTCGGGTCGGCAAAGCCCAGCTCGTTGAGGTTCACGCCGTTGCCATGCTGCGGGTCGTGCGCCGTGGGCTTGCCGTCCACGATGTGCGCCACCGCGCCCAGCTGCTTGTGCCCATAGCCGTACTCGATCGCCACCGTGCCTGGGGCGATGCCGCTGCGCACCAGGGCCACGCCCTGCACGCTGGCGCCGGGCGTCGTGACCTCGATCCGGTCGCCGTTGCGGATGCCCAGGCGCGCCGCGTCGTCCTTGTGCAGGCTGACCGGGTTGTGCGGGTGCACCTGGCGCAGGCGCTTGACGCCGATCGACATGGAGCTCATGAGGTTCGACTTGTACGAACTCAGGGTGAGCGGCCACTCCGATTCCGGATAGTGGTCGCGCATGCTGGAGCCGTCGGCAAAGCGCGTCGGGAACCAGGTTGGGCAGCCTACGTAGGCTTCGCCCGTCATGGAGTGGCGCATCTTCGCCAGGCCCTCGTGCCAGATCTGCACCGGGAACTTGTGTGCCGCCTTGATGTGCTCGCCCACCCAGGCGTCCTCGATGGTGTCGAAGCGGCCGCCGCGGCTCATGACCATGGCTGCGCGGCGCACTTCCTCGGGCTTGAGGCGTTTTTCCACTTCGGGCATCCAGCGCTTGAGGCCGGTGATCTCGATGTCGTCGTCGCTCGCCTCGGGGACGGGCTTGCCGGCCTGGTAGGCGATGTTGCAGATGCCGCGCAGGTAGAAGTCCTCGGCGCTTTCCAGGTCGAGCGGCTCGCCGTCCTTGGTGCTCATGGCGTTCTTGCCGAAGCCCGGCAGCTGCAGCTCCTTGGCCACGGCGAACAGGAAGGCCTCGAAGTTGACGGGCCGGCCATCGGCCGTGCGCGCCGTGGCCGGCTCGACCACCGGCCAGCGCACGGTCGAGGTCTTGGCGATCACGTCGGCCCAGGGCGCGCCGATGCCCCAGCTCTCGTAGGTCACCGTATCCGGCACGATGTAGTCGGCCAGCGCCGAGGTCTCGTTGATGAAGGGATCGACCGAGATGAACAGCGGCAGCTTCTTCGGATCCTTGATCGAGGGCACGACGGCCTGCTCGAAGCCGGCAATGGCATACACCGGGTTCGACATGTGGTTGATCCACGCCTTGATGGGGTAGGGGTAGCCCAGGAGGCCGGCTGCCACCATCTCGCTGCTCATGTTGCCGGGCGCGGGGTACCAGGGGGCGCGCGCCGGGTAGGGGTTCTCGCCCGCCTCCTTCTTGCGCTTGAATTCGCTGGTCTTCTCGTAGGGGAAGCGCGTGCGCGACAGCGACACGCCGGTGGGCTTGACCTGGCCCTCGAAGGTGGCGAAGTTGTAGCGCGGCCCGGGGCCGAAGGGGCCGAAGGGCCCGGCGTCCAGCACCCAGCCGCCCTTGACGTTCAGGTTGCCGACCAGGTTGTTGAGCATGGCGATGGCATAGGCCGTGTAGAAGCCCGCGCCGCTCATGGTGCCGCCGTGCGAGTTGGCCACTGCGCGCTTGCCGTGGCTGGTGAATTCATGCGCCAGATCGGCGATTTCCTGCTCTGGCACACCGCAGATGTCCGCGTACTCCTTGAGCGTCATGCGGTGCGCGTGCTCGCGCAGCTTGACAAACGAGGTGCACACGGACACTGGAGCCGGGTCCTCGGTCGCTCCGTCGGCGCGCGGCAGGGTGAATTCGCGCTCCACGATCAGCTGCGCGGGCTGCGCCACCGTGTGGGCGCTGAGCGTGCCGTCCGCCAGCTGCACCACGTAGACGTCCTCGACCGGGGTCTTCTCGTCCACCGGCTCGGGCAGGGGCAGGCCGATGTCCGCGCCGCGCAGGAACTGGCCGTAGCGCGGGTGCTTGGGGTCGTTGATGAGCAGGTGCGTCGCGTTGCTCCACGACGCCTCGCCGGCCGCCGCCATGGCCTGCGGGCCGGGTTGGCTCAGGTATTGGGCGTCGTAGCGCTCGTTGTCGATGATCCAGCGGATCAGCCCCATGGCCAGCGCCAGGTCGGTCGCGGGCTTGACGGGCAGCCAGCGGTTGTTGTTGCCGGCGGCGTGGCTGGACGAGGTCGGCAGCACGGGCGAGACCACCACGTACTGGTAGCTGTTGTCCTCGCGCGAGCGCGCCTCGGCCAGTTCGCGTCCCATGCGCTGGAACGGGTTGCCGGCCTGCGCCGGGGCGGTGCCCAGGAACAGCCCGAAGCGCGAGTTCTTCCAGTCCGGCTTGCCGTGCGGCATGCCGGGAATGTTGCCCAGGGCCGCCGCCGTGCCGACCCGGTAGGTCTGGCCGCAATACGCGCCGTGGTTGGAGAAGTTCACCGTGCCGAACGACGGGCCGGCAAAGCGGCGGATCAGCGGCGTGCGGCCTTCGTTGGAGGCATCGGTGATGACCAGCTGGTTCGACTTGGGGCCGTACTCGGGGTTGTCCGGGTCGATCAGCGTCTCCACGTCGCGAATCGCCCGCAGGCCGTCCACATGGCCCTCGCCGAACAGGTCGCCGCCTTCGCAGACTTCCTTGACCAGCTGCTCCAGCGAGATGCTTTTCCACTGGCCCGAGCCGCGCGGGCCGACGCGCTTGAGCGGCGTGAGCACGCGGTAGGGAGAGGTCTGGTGCTCCAGCATGGCCGAGCCGCGGGCGCACGACGTGGCGCGGCCCTCGATGCCGCTGTCGCCGCCCAGCATTGCGTAGGCCTCGCGCACCGGCATGGCCATGGGCACGGCGTTGGTGGTGGACAGCGGATGGTAGGGGTTGCCGGCGATGCGGATGATCTCGCCCTTGTCGGTGTCGACGCGCACGCGCACGCCGCACTGCGTCCAGCAGCCCAGGCAGCTCGAGGGGCTGACCACCTGGCCGGGCTGGGTCGTGAGCTGGCCGGTCACAGGGTCGATGCGGAACTCGGGCGTGAGCGAATTGCCGCGCGTTGCGCTCTTGGTGGCGACGCCGGCGCTGCCGGTCACCAAGCCCTTGGCGCCGCGGGCGACGACTTCGCCGTAGCCGGCGGCAAAGGCCGTCAGGCCGCCGGCCACCGCGCCACCGCGCCACCGCGCAGCAACATGCGGCGGCGGCTGGCGTCGGGGCGCTGGGCCTCGGGGGTGGAGGTGGGGGTCTTGTCGTTCATGGTGTGTTCTCTCTGGCTGTGGGGGCGCGGCTTCCGCAGGCGAAGGGCAGGCTCAGGCCATGGCGGCGGGCAGACCCTGCCGGCGCGCCGGCCAGGCCTCCAGCGCCCAGCTCGCGGCCGCCACCAGGGCGATGAACAGGCCCAGCACGCCCAGCATGCCCATCAGCCCATCGCTGCCCAGCGGCATGTGGTAGAGGTACAGGCCCGAGCCGTACTTCGGCACGCCCTGCACGCTCATGAACAGGGCCCAGCGGAAGGCCCAGGCCGACGCCGAGAGGCCCAGGCCCAGCACCAGGGTGTAGCCCCGGCGGTCGAGGCGCCACTTGCCGCGCACCAGGGCGGCCACCACGGCCACGCCGAAGAGCGCGGAGGCCAGCATCCCGGCGCGCCACACGGGGAACAGCTCGGCCAGGCGCAGCGCCGCGTCGAACGAGGGGTTGATGCCCGCCATTCCGGCCGCGGCCCAGACCAGCGCCACCAGCACCATCGCTGCCGCGAGCAGCAGGCCGATGCTGCGCAGCAGCTGCAGCGCGGCGGCGTCGGGCCGCTGGTGCGCCGGCAGGAAGCGCTCCAGGATGAAGGCCACGCCCACGGTCGCCAGCCAGCCGGACAGGGCCAGGTTCACCGGCACCCAGATGGTGTTCCACAGCGGCCGCGCACGCACCACCATGATCTCGGCGCCCGTGTAGAGCGTGATGCTCAGGGCCGAGAGCACCAGGACCGGTGCCAGCAGGCGCATCCAGCCGATGCGTCCCAGCCACCAGGCGGCGCACATGGCAAGGGCGAGCGCCACGAAGGCCGGCAGCAGCAGGGCGCCCAGGGACATCCACGACCAGGGTGTGAAGTGCGCGTAGAAGTGCCAGAAGCGAGCGGGCTGGTGCAGGTCGGCCAGCAGCGAGACCGGCGCGGCGATGCTGCTGACGGCCAGCGTCAGCACCGCGGCCGGCAGGAGGCGACGCATGCGCGAGGCCTCGGCGCCGAAGCTGAAGGCCGAGACCAGCAGCGCCGCGCCGGTGGCGACGCCTGCCAGGAAGAAGTACTGCACGGCCCAGGGCAGCCAGGCCGCTTCGTAGTGCGGGGTGAGCAGTTCGATGATCTGCATGGGGATCTCCTCGGGACGGCGGGCGCTCAGTGCTCGGACACCAGGCGCACGCTGGCCTGGCCATCGACGCCGTTGACGAATTCATCGGGCAGGCCGATGTAGAACACGCGCGGCTCGGTCTTCATGCCGGGCTTGAGCACCTTCACACCCTCCTCGTGTGCGGCCATGCGGCGGTTGATCTCGCTGTTCGGGTCGTTCAGGTCCCCGATCACGCGCGCGCCGCCCACGCAGCTCTCCACGCAGGCCGGCAGCAGCCCGACTTCCAGCCGGTGGTCGCAGAAGGTGCATTTGTCGGCTGTCTGCGTCTCGTGGTTGATGAAGCGCGCGTCGTAGGGGCAGGCCTGTACGCAATAGCCGCAGCCCACGCAGCGTTCGTTGTCCACGAGCACGATGCCGTCGGTGCGCTGGAAGGTCGCCTGTACCGGGCAGACGGGCACGCAGGGCGGCTCCTCGCAGTGGTTGCACAGCCGCGGCAGGCTGACCATGGCGGGCATGGAGCCGTCGGGCTTGTCGATCTCGTATTGCAGCACCGTGGTGCGGAACTGGCCGATGGGCGGCTGGTTTTCCACCGAGCAGCTCACCGTGCAGGCCTGGCAGCCGATGCACTTGCGGATGTCCACCAGCATGCCGAAGCGCTTGCCTTCCATGCCGGGGCGGCGCGGCGGCTGCGTGCTGCCGGGCAGGCTCACCGCCGTCGCCGGACCGGAAGCGGCGGTCAGCCCGAATGCGGTGGCCAGGCCCACCAGTTCCTGCAGAAAGCTGCGCTTGGTCTGCTGCACCGCAGGCGCGGTCTCAGGGCGCGTGGGAGTCTGTTGTTCAGGCATTGGGGGTTACCGAGTATTTATTGATCGAGTGGCTTCGATTATGGTGAATCGGCCCCGGAAGGTATTGATCAGGATCAATTCCGCTGGTTTATAAAACTCGACCAAAATAACGAAAACCCTCCATTTTCTTTCTGGAACATTAAGGGAGTATTAAATATCGCCAACTGGCGCGGAGCGCCTCTGCGCGCCGTGTGGTGCGCCATGGGATGGCCGGGCGCGTGCCGTCCCTCGGCCCGTCGGGAGGTGCGACCGGGTTCAGTCCCGGCAGGGGCGAGGGGCTCCGGCAATGCCGCGCGCAAAGGACAGGTAGCGCTCTACCACCTGGTCCGTAGAGAGGCTGCCGCCCGGTGCATACCAGCTGGCGACGGAGACGCAAAGCGACGCGATGGCCCGGGCCGCGTCGCGCGGGTGCGCGCAGTGAAACACTCCTTCCGTGGCGCCCTGCTCAAGGATGTCCTGGAGCATCGCCTGTTGCTCGTCGCGCTGGGCGACGTGTGCGCGGCGCACGGCGGGGTCCATGCTGCGCATTTCCGAGCTGGCGATGAAGGCGTCCTCGCGCCGCTGCAGGTGGAAGCGCAGCAGGCACTCGACCACGTGGTCGAAGCGATTGAGGGCGCTGCCGTCCGAGGCGGCATCGGCTGCGCGGGTGTGGGCCAGCATCTGCCCGATGGCCTGACCCACCAGCTTTTCCAGGATGACCTGCTTGGACGGGTAGTGGTGGTAGAGCCCCGGCACCGACAGCCCCGCCCCTTCGGCGATGGCGCGGATCGAGGTGCCGTGGTAGCCGTGCCGGGCGAACAGGTGTCGCGCCGCGCGCAGCGGGGCATCCAGGTCTTCGGTCGAAAAATCTCTCCAGTCCAGCACGTGTCGCTCCCTCTTCAGTTGGCCGTTGCCCGGCGTTGCCGGATCATATACACTGGCACCGACCGATCGATCGATCGGTAAAAGATTGAAGGGCTTTTCTTCTGCTTGCAGCGGAGGTGGCGGAGCGCTTTCCGGAGGTTGTGCGGCGAGCGCCAGAGTTATCAGGCGAGTGTCCTGGGAGCTCCGTGTTCTGGCAACGTGGATAGGGGCCAGTGTTTGGATTTGTCGCGTGGGTTACACCATGAGGCCATGGCGAGAAACTAGTATTTCCAGGATCTGGAAATTCGATGAATTTCCGAATGTGCAGGAATAAGTGGATGAGTGGCGTATGGCCTCGGCGTGTATTCGGCGCCGATTTTCCGGCGCCCGCTGATATTGCCCATTGCGCAGTTTTGATGAACGGACAGTGAAATGAAAGAAAACAGTGGAGACAACAGGACCGCCCTCGCCGTGGTCTTCGGCGCGGACGCCGGGATCGGGGTGCAGGCCCGCGAGGTGCTTGCGCCCCGGGCAGACCAGGTGCTGGTGCAGGTGGCGGCAGCGGGCTGCAACCGCGCCGATCTGCTGCAGCGCGACGGGCGATAC
>NZ_ALEE01000372.1 GCF_000282995.1 Melaminivora alkalimesophila | reverse complement strand
GCGACGGGCGTTACCCGGCGCCGGCGGGTGTGCCTTCGGACATCCCCGGGCTGGAGTTCTCCGGTACGGTGGTGCAGGTCGGGGAGCTCGCGCACGGGCTGCGCGTCGGCGACCGGGTGATGGGCATCTACGGCGGTGGCGCCCAGGCGCAGTACCTGCTGGTGCCGGAGAGCATCTGCGTCCCCGTGCCCGAAGGGCTGGACGTGGTGGATGCCGGCGCCTTGCCGGAAGCCTTCTTCACCGCCTACGAGGCGCTGGTCGAGCAGGGCGGCTTGCGCAGGGGTGCCCGCGTGCTGGTCAATGCGGTCGGCAGCGGAGTGGGGACCGCCCTGGTCCAGCTCGCCCGCGCCCTGGGGGCACAGGTCTATGGCACCACCCGCACCCAGGCCAAGCTGGAGCAGTGCGAGGCGCTGGGGCTGAGCGGTGGTCTCGTCGTCGAGGAGGGCGAAAGCCCCGCCACCACCCGGGAGCGTCTGGTAGCCCTCGCGGGCGGTGAGTTCGACCTAGCGGTCGACCTGCTCGGCGGCAGCCACCTGAGCCTGCTCCTGGCCGCGCTCGCGCCCCAGGGGACGGTCGTCTCCCTGGGCTTCATCGCCGCGCAACAGGCTTCGCTCGACCTGGCGACGATCATCGCCCGCCGCCTGCGGGTGGTGGGAACCTCTCTGCGCGGGCGCCCCAACCACGAGAAGGCGGTGCTCGCCCGTCGCATCACGCGCGACCTGCTGCCGCTGTTCGCCTCGGGCGAGCTGCGGCCCGTCGTCGACCGACGCTTCCCTCTGGAGGAGGCGGCCGCGGCCTATGCGCGCATGGAGGAGAGCCGCAACTTCGGGAAGATCCTGCTGCTGCCCGGGGCGCCCGTGGAAGGGAAAAGCCATGATGAAACTGCTCGCGGCCGTTGACCGTTTCAGCCTGGCCTTCGGGAAGCTGGTCAGCTATCTCGTCTGGATCGGGATTGTGATCGTCGTGCTGGAGGTGGTCCTTCGCTACGTGTTCAACGCGCCCACCGTGTGGGGGCCGGGTTACACGCAGCGCATCTTCGGCGCCTATTTCGTACTGATCGGTGCCTACACCCTGCTGCAGGGCGGCCACGTGCGGGTGGACCTGCTGCTCAACACGCGCTCGCCGCGCTGGAACGCCTTCCTGGACTTCCTGAACTACGCCGTGCTGATGGTGTGGATGCTGGCGCTGGTCTACGAGGGCTGGAGCTATTTCCAGGAGTCCTGGGAGTTCAGCGAGGTGGACGACAGCGCCCTCGGGCACCCGCTGTGGCCGGTGAAGCTGGCGCTCCTGCTGGGCGTCACGGGGATGCTGGTGCAGGGGGCGGTCGAGTTGCTGCGCTCGCTGGTCGGCATGGTCGACCCCGCCGCCTTGCCGCCCAAGCGCCAGGAGGTGCAGCCATGAGCCCGGAACTCCTGACCATGGGCATGTTCGGCACCCTGGTGGCGCTGATCATGCTGGGCGTGTCCCTTTCCTACGCGCTGGGGGGCGTGGCGGTTGTCTTCACGCTGATCCTGCACGGCCCCGACGGCCTGTTCCCGATGGTCGCGGCGGTGTTCGAGACCATGTGGTCGATCCTGCTGGCCGCCATCCCGCTGTTCGTCTTCATGGGCGTGGCGCTGGCGCGCTCGCAGGTTTCGCGCGACCTCTACCAGGCCTTCTACGTCTGGTCGGGGCGGGTGAACGGCGGGCTGCTGCTCGGGACCACGGGCTTTGCCGCCGTGCTCTCGGCCATGACGGGCAGCTGCGCCGCATCGACCCTGACCACCGGCATGGTCGGCATGCCGTCCATGGAAAAGCGCGGCTACAACCGGCAGTTCGTGCTCGGCACGATCGGTGCTGCCGGGACGCTGGGCATCCTGATCCCGCCCTCCATCACGCTGATCGTGATCGGCATGACCACAGGGCTGTCGGTGGGCAAGCTGTTCATGGGCGGGCTGGTCTCGGGGCTGATCATCCTGGCGGTGATCCTGGCCTATGTGGCGCTGCGCGCGCGGCTGGACCCGTCCTCCGCACCGGGCGCTCCCGTGGGCGCGACCTGGAAGGAGAAGGTGCTGGCGCTGAAGGCGGTGATCCCGCCGCTGGGCATCATCGTGGTGGTGCTGGCTTCCATCTTCCTGGGCCTGGCGACACCCACCGAGGCCTCGGCCGTGGGGGCACTTGCCGTGACGGTGGCGATCGCCGCGCGCGGCGAGGTGACGCGCGAGTTCATCAGGGACGTCACCTACACCACCGCCAGCACCACCGGCATGGCGATCTGGATCGTGTTCGGTGCGACCGCCTTCGTGTCGGTCTATTCCGGCGCGGGCGGGATCAAGTTCATGCAGGACTTCCTGTTCGCGCTGGACCTCGGCCCCTGGGCGCTGATCGTGTTCATGCAGCTGATCGCGCTGGTGCTGGGCATGTTCCTGGATCCGATCGGCATCATCCTGATGGCCCTGCCGGTGTTCTACCCGATGGTCGTGAAGCTGGGCTTCGACCCCCTGTGGTTCTGCGTGATCTTCCAGGTGAACCTGTGCATCGGCTACATCACGCCCCCCTTCGGCTACAACATTTTCTACCTCAAGAGCCTCAGCCCCGAGACCTCGATCTACACCATCTACCGCAGCCTGTTCCCCTTCGTCTTCCTGATGCTGGCGTGCGGCGCGGTGTTCCTGGCCTTCCCGTCCATCCTGACCCAGGGAGTGGCTTTCATGATGGGTGGATGAATGCGCGCCTGCGGGCCATGAACCGGGTCACCGACCCATCCCCGGCAGGTCGCGCGGCATGGATGCGGCCTGCCTGAACCATCCGAAAAGGAGTGAGACAAATGAACGGACAGAACGAATTCTCTCGCCGCAGGATCCTGGCCGGAAGCGGCCTGGCGGCGGGCGCCCTGGCGGGGCTGGCCAGCCCCCTGGCGCAGGCGCAGGACAAGAAGCCGCGCTTTCGCTGGCGCATGCAGACCCACTGGCCCCAGGGCACCTGGTACTACGACGCCATCTTCAAGAAGATGGCCGAGGAGATCAAGGCGGCGACCGACGGCGAGCTGGAGATCGAGGTGCACCACCCTGGCTCCGTGGTGCGCACCGGCGACGTGCTGCGCGCCGTGCAGAGGGGCAACCTGGACAGCGCCTTCACCTGGCCGGCCTACTGGATCGGGCAGATCCCCGTGGCCGGCCACCTGAACGGCAACCTCGGCACCTGGGACAGCCACGAGGAGATGCACTTCTTCATGTACGACATGGGTGCGCTGGACGTCATCCGCGAGGCCTACGCCGAGCGTGGCGTCTACCAGCTGGGCCCGTATTCGGCGGCCGGGCTGGCGGTGTTCTCCAAGAAGCCGGTGAAGACCGTGGAAGACTTCAAGGGCTTCAAGATCCGTTCCACCGGCACGCCCGCCAAGGTGTTCGAGAAGCTCGGCGCAGCGCCTGTTGCCATCTCGGGCGAGGAGCTCTACCAGGGCCTGCAGACGGGCGTGGTGGACGGCGTGCACTGGGGCGGCGTCGCGGCCGGCTGGGGCATGAGCTTCCAGGAGGTGACTTCCTACATCCTGCGACCCAACTTCCTCGGCCACACCAATAGCGAGGTCATCATCAACATGAAGAAGTGGAACGAGCTGGGCAGCGACCACAAGCAAATCCTGGACAGCGTCCTGCGCGCCACCAGCATCAACTCCAGCGCACTCTTCACCTACAACGACCACAAGCTCATGCAGAGCTTCGTGAAGGACTTCAAGGGCCAGCTGGTGCAGATGGACCCCACCGTCATGCAGCAGGTGCGCAAGTACTCCATGGAGGTGGTCGAGGAAGACGCCAAGCGCGACCCGAAGTATTCGGGCAAGGTCGCCGGCCTGCTCAAGGAGTTCATGGGCCTGACCGGCAAGATGTGAGGGGCGCCGGGCCGGGCAGGCGCGCCCGGCCGCGGCTTTCAATCGCTCATGGTCATCAGGCTGGCATTGCCGCCCGCGGCCGTGGTGTTGATGCTCACCGCGCGCTCGCGCACCAGGCGCAGCAGGGCCGTCGGCGCGTCTTCCAGCCCGGGCTGCACGACCGCCAGCGCGAGCAGCGGGCCGGGGCGCCGCGCCAGTTCGCCGGCCAGCGCGCGCAGGGCATCCTCGGGGCCGCTGTGCAGCACGGCGTCGAAGGAAAGCGATGCCGTGCGCCAGTCCGCCTCCAGCGCGATTCGCTCGCGCACCGCGGGCGGGAGCGAGGCGTGCAGGCCGCCGGCCTCCATGCTCCACAAGGCTTCGCTGCCTGCCGCCAGCACCAGCGCCAGCTGGGCGAGCAATGCCGCCTCGTCGCCCGCCGGAGCCAGGCACAGCACGCGCTCGCGCGGCAGCACGCGGTATTCGTTCTTCTCGCCCGTCGGGCCCGGCAACTGGGCTTGCAGGCCGGCGCAGCTGGCGCGGGCCAGTTCCTCGCATTGCCGGGCGAGCCGCAGGTGGTTGCGCTCTTGCGCCCAGGCGCGCAAGGCGTCGAGCGGGGCCAGCAGCGCGGCCTGGGCGCCCGCCTCCGGGGCCCGC
>NZ_ALEE01000371.1 GCF_000282995.1 Melaminivora alkalimesophila | reverse complement strand
CCTCCGGGGCCCGCGCCGCCATGGCGGCGATCGCCTCCTGCGCGGCGGTGGCCGGATGGCGGGCGAGCAGGCGCAGCAGGTACAGCGGCCCGCCCGCCTTCGGGCCGGTGCCCGACAACCCTTCGCCGCCGAAAGGCTGCACGCCCACCACCGCCCCGACCATGTTGCGGTTCACGTAGAGATTGCCGGCGCGCGCCTGCTGCGCCACCTGCGCCGCCGTCTCGTCGATGCGCGTGTGCACCCCCTGCGTGAGGCCGTAGCCGGTGGCGTTGACCTGGGCCAGCAGGCCGGGCAGCTGCTCGCGTTCATAGCGCACCACGTGCAGCACCGGGCCGAACACCTCCGCGCCCAGCTCGTCGGCGCTCGACAGCTCGATCAGGGTGGGTGCGACGAAGGTGCCGCGGGCGGTGGCTTCGGGGTCGGTTTCGGCCTGATGGACGGGGTGGCCGGCAGCGCGCCGCTGCGCGATGTAGTCCAGGATGCCGCGCTGCGCTTCCTGGTCGATCACCGGGCCGGCGTCGGTGGCGAGGCGCGAGGGATCGCCCGTGCGCTGCTCGCGCATGGCGCCGCGCAGCATCTGCAGCACGCGCCCGGCCCCATCGTTTTGCAGACACAGCACCCGCAGTGCCGAACAGCGCTGGCCGGCGCTGTCGAAGGCCGAGGAGACGACGTCCGCCACCACCTGCTCGGCCAGCGCCGACGAATCCACGATCATCGCGTTCTGGCCGCCGGTCTCGGCAATCAGCGGCACCGGCTGCCCCGTCGGCCCCAGGCGCTCGGCCAGGGTGCGCTGCAGCAGGCGGGCCACCTCGGTCGAGCCCGTGAACATCACGCCCAGGGTGCGCGCATCGCCCACCAGCTGGGCGCCCACGGTCTCGCCGCGCCCGGGCAGCAGTTGCAGCGCAGCTTCCGGAATGCCCGCGCGGTGCAGCAGGCGCACCGCCGCATGGGCCACCAGCGGCGTCTGCTCGGCCGGCTTGGCCAGCACCACGTTGCCCGCCGCCAAGGCGCCCGCCACCTGGCCCAGGAAGATGGCCAGGGGGAAGTTCCAGGGGCTGATGCAGACCACTGGCCCCAGGGGGACGTGGCTGTCGTTGTCCCAGAGGCCATCGACCTGCGCGGCATAGAAGCGCAGGAAATCCACCGCCTCGCGCACCTCCGCCACGGCATTGGCGGCCGTCTTGCCGGCCTCGCGCACCAGCAACGCCAGCAGGGGCAGCTGCTCTTCCTCCAGCAGCTCGGCCGCGCGGCGCAGCAGCTGGGCACGGCGGGGTGGAGGAACACCGGCCCAGTCGGCCTGGCCGTGTTGCGCGGCATCCAGGGCGTGATTGACCTGCGCGGCGCTCGCCTCGTGCACTCGGCCGACCACATCGCCGTGGTCTGCCGGATTGCGCACCTCCAGCGGGGCCGGACTGTTCGCGTCGGCGCCATCGGCTCCGTCCGCCAGCACCGGCCCCGCCAGCAGCGGCGCGGCGCGGCTCGTTCGCAGGGCGTCGCCGATCGCCGCCAGTGTCTCGGGATTGGCCAGGTCGAGGCCACAGGAGTTGTCGCGCGCCGTGCCATAGAGCCTGTCCGGCAGCGTGATGCCCGGATGCGGCAGGCCGGGCTGGCCCTCCGCCGCTGCCAGGGCGTCCACGGCAGCCACCGGGTCTGCCACCAGGGCCTCGAGCGGCTGCGCCGTGTCGGCGACGCGGTTCACGAAGGAGGTGTTGGCGCCGTTCTCCAGGAGACGGCGCACCAGATAGGCGAGCAGGGTCTCGTGCGTTCCCACCGGCGCGTAGATGCGGCAGGGGCGCTCGGCGATCACCTGCTCGTACAGCGGTTCGCCCATGCCGTGCAGGCACTGGAATTCGTACTGGCCGGGCTGCCAGCGCCCGGGCTCGGCCAGCTCCCAGATGGTGGCGAGCGACTGGGCGTTGTGCGTGGCGAACTGCGGGTAGACCGCATCCGGCGCCGCCAGCAGCCGCCGGGCGCAGGCGATGTAGGCCACGTCGGTGTGGGCCTTGCGCGTGTAGACCGGGTAGCCGTCCAGCCCGTCCACCTGCGCGCGCTTGATCTCGCTGTCCCAGTAGGCGCCCTTGACCAGGCGGATCATCAACCGGTGGCCGCTCCTGCGCGCCAGGTCGATGCAGAAGTCGATCACGAAGGGGCAGCGCTTCTGGTAGGCCTGGACCACGAAGCCGATGCCGTCGAAGCCGGCAAGGGAAGGCTCGTGGCACAGGCGCTCCAGCAGGTCCAGCGACAGCTCCAGCCGGTCGGCTTCCTCGGCGTCGATGTTCAGGCCGATGTCGTAGTCCCGCGCCAGCTGCGCCAGCTGCAGCACGCGTGGGTAGAGCTCGTCCATCACGCGTTCCCACTGCGCGACCTGGTAGCGCGGGTGCAGTGCGCTGAGCTTGATGGAAATGCCGGGGCCTTCATACACGCCGCGCCCGGCGCTCGCGCGCCCGATGGCGTGCACCGCGTCGACGTAGGACTGCAGGTAACGCTCGGCATCCTCGGCGGTGAGCGCCGCCTCGCCCAGCATGTCGTAGGAATAGCGAAAACCGCGTGCTTCCAGCGGGCGGGCGCGCTGCAGCGCCTGGTCGATGGTCTGGCCGGTCACGAACTGTTCGCCCATCATGCGCATGGCAACGTCCACGCCCTTGCGGATCAGCGGTTCGCCGCCACGCGCGCTCAGCCGGCGCAGGGTCTCGCCCAACCCGCTTTCGCTGTGCGTGGACACCAGCCTGCCGGTGATCAGCAGACCCCAGGTCGCCGCGTTCACGAACAGCGACGGACTGCGCCCCAGATGCGCCGCCCAGTCGCCCGCGCCGACCTTGTCGCGGATCAGCGCATCGCGCGTGGCGGCATCCGGGATGCGCAGCAGCGCCTCCGCCAGGCACATCAGCGCCACGCCTTCCTGGGAAGAAAGCGAGAACTGCTGCAGCAGCGCCTGCACCAGCCCGGAGCGGCCGCCCGCGCCGTGGCGCTCGCGCAGCCCTTCGGCCAGCCGCAGGGCGTGCGCCTGGATGGATTGCCGCTGTCCGCTGGGCAGGCGGGCTTCCTCAAGCAGGGGGGCAAGGGCCTCGGGCTCGGGAATCCGCCAGGCGGCCGTGATGGCCTGGCGCAGCGGAGAGGCATCGCGGGGGCGGGGGAAGAAGGTGGGCGCGTTCATGCCGCGATGATCGATGGTGAGTTGACGAATGAATCACCAAAATCGAGTCTGTCCGTTGAATAATCGGCTGATGAATTCGGGTGAAATCAGCAATATCGATCGAATCGACCGGAGGATCCTGAAGATCCTCCAGCAGGACGGTCGCATTTCCAACCTCAAGCTGGCCGAGACCGTCGCCCTGTCGCCCACGGCCGTGCTGGCGCGGGTGCAGCGCCTGACGCGCGAGGGCTACATCCTGGGCTACGAGGCGCGGCTCAACCCGCTCAAGCTCGGCGCCGGGATGCTGGTCTTTGTCGAGGTGCTGCTCGATCACACCACGCCCAACGTCTTCGACGGCTTCAAGGCCGCGGTGCACGCCCACCCGGAGATCCTGGAATGCCACATGGTCGCGGGCGGCTTCGACTACCTGCTCAAGACGCGCTCGGCCGACATGGCGGCCTACCGCCAGTTCGCCGGCAACGTGCTCTGGCAACTCCCGGGAGTGCGCGAGACGCGGACCTATGCGGTGATGGAGGAGGTCAAGCACTCGAGCCATCTGCCGCTGGGCTGAGTGCCGCGGCGGCCGGTGCGCGCAATAATCGGGGTTCAGGACCACAACACATGAGGGTGTCCCCGCCGCCTGGCGGCGCGTCGCCCCCGGAGGAGAAACGAAGATGGCAAGAACCCGACAGGCTCTTTCGCTGGCAGCCGGGCTGCTGGCCCTGGCCGGTGTCCACCAGGCTGCCCAGGCCGCCTGCTACATCGTCTACGGCGCCGACCGTCAGGTCGTCTACCGCGCGCAGACGCCGCCGGTGGACATGTCGCGCAACCTGCACGAGACCCTGCCGGAGGTCGCGCCCGGCGGCGCCATGGTATTCACGCTCGACAGCGAGGCCTGCGAACTGGAGGTGCACCGCCTGCCGGTGCGGGCAGGGGCCCTTCGGGCAGGTGGCGAGGGAGCGGTGCCGGCGGCCGCTGGCATCCGTCCCCGGACGGGGCGCGCAGACCGCGGCTGAGCACGCGCGGGCGTCCTGCAGGGCCGCGGGGCCACGGGCGCTCTGAGACAATCGGGGCATGAGTCTTCGCCCCGAAACCGACCATCCCGCCACCCCCACGCTCCCGGAAACCGACGTTCCTGTCCCTCGACCGGAAGCGGGTGGTGCCTCCGGGTTTCCCGCCGACTGGCTGGAAATCACGGCCATGGACCTGAACGCCCAGGGCGTGGCGCACCGCGCCGACGGCAAGGTGGTGTTCATCGACGGCGCCCTGCCGACGGAATGGGTCAGCGCCGTTCCGGCCGGGCGCAGGAAGAGCCACTGGGAGCAGGCGGCGCTCACGGAAATCCACCGGGAGTCGAGCCAGCGGGTGCGGCCGCTGTGTCCGCACTTCGGACTGCACACGGGCGCCTGCGGAGGCTGCAAGATGCAGCACCTCGAACCCCGCGCCCAAGTCGCCATCAAGCAGCGCGCCCTGGAAGAAGACTTCGGGCACCTGGCGAAGGTGC
Source organism: Melaminivora alkalimesophila (assembly GCF_000282995.1). Taxonomy (GTDB): domain Bacteria; phylum Pseudomonadota; class Gammaproteobacteria; order Burkholderiales; family Burkholderiaceae_C; genus Melaminivora; species Melaminivora alkalimesophila. Next base: position 4,285 of record NZ_ALEE01000371.1, on the reverse strand, counting down.
GCGCCGAACACATCCTGCGCCCCATCGAGGGGCCGGCCTGGGGCTACCGCTGGCGCGCGCGCCTGTCGGTGCGCCATGTGGCGAAGAAAGGCACTGTGCTGGTGGGTTTCCACGAGCGCAAGAGCCGCTACATCGCCGACATGCAGACCTGCAAGATCCTGCCGCCGCACGTCGATGCGATGCTGATGCCGCTGCGCGCGCTGATCGCCTCCATGGATGCGCGCGACACTTGCCCGCAGATCGAGGTGGCCTGCGGGGACGATGTCACGGCGCTGGTGCTGCGCCACCTGGAGCCGCTGTCCGCGCCCGACCTGCAGCGCCTGCGCGCCTTCGCCGCCGAGCACGGCGTGCAGTGGTGGCTGCAGCCCAAGGGTCCGGACACGGTCCATCTGCTCGATCCGCGGGGCGCGGCCCAGCTGGCCTACCGGCTGCCGGAGTTCGGCATCACCATGCCCTTTCGCCCCACCGACTTCACCCAGGTCAACCCGCACATCAACCGCGTGCTGGTGGCGCGGGCGCTGCGCCTGCTGGATGCGCAGCCCCACGAGCGGGTGATCGACTGGTTCTGTGGCCTGGGCAATTTCACGCTGCCCCTGGCCACGCGGGCGCGCGAAGTGCTCGGCATCGAAGGCAGCCCGGCGCTGGTGGAGCGCGCCCAGCAGAACTTCCAGCACAACCAGGCGCAGCGCGGCAGTGGTCTGCCGCCACTGGCCGCCACCCGCTTCCTGGCGCGCAACCTGTTCGAGATGGAGCCTGCGCAGCTCATGGCCGATGGGGTCGCGGACAAGTGGCTGGTCGATCCGCCGCGCGAGGGCGCCTTCGCGCTGGTCAAGGCCCTGGCGGACATCCACCAGGCACGCCTCGGCGCACCGGACGCGCCGCCCCTGCCCGAGGGCGCGGCAGGCTGGACGCCGCCGCAGCGCATCGTCTACGTGAGTTGCAACCCCGCCACCCTGGCGCGCGATGCGGGCCTGCTGGTGCACCAGGCGGGCTACCGCTGCGCGGCTGCGGGCGTGGTGAACATGTTCCCGCATACGGCGCACGTCGAGAGCATCGCCGTGTTCGAGCGCGCTGGCGACTGAGGCGCCGAGCACCGACCTGGGGCGGAGGCGCGATTTCAGCCGCGGTTGCGCGTGCTGCGGCCTTCGTCGGCTTCGTCCGCGTCGCGGCTGCGGCGCGCCGCAGGGGCCTCGGCAGCAGGTTTCTGCAGTTCCGTGAGCACCGAAGGCGTTCCTTCGAGCTTGTTCTCGCGCATGTACTGGTCCATGTCCTTCCAACCGGCAAAGACCAGGGCCTTGGGGGCCTTCGGGTTGAGCGTGAAGCAGTCTTCCAGGCCGCGCAGGGCATGCCGGCAGGCGCCTCCGATCGCCCGGGCTTCGGCCTCGCGCTGCAGCACGCGCGGATCCGGCCCCAGGCCGGGGATGTCGCAGCCGGCCAGCGACAGCAAGGTCGCCCCGAGCAGCGCCAGATGCAGCAGGGAGCGGCGGCCCCGCGGGGCGGCATCGGAAGGGCGGCGCAGCGTCATGCCCACCTTATCGGCAGATTCCTGCAAAGCTTGAATCCGGCGGCGCGCCCAGCAAAAAGGCCCTGCGGGCAGCGCAGGGCCTTGGGGGCGGCGGGCCGGGGCGATGGTGTCTTGCACCCCAAAGCAGCACACCGCGCTGCGCGCCTCAGTCGCGCTCGCCACCCATGATGCCCAGCAGCGCCAGCAGGCTCTGGAACACGTTGAACAGGTCGAGGTACAGCGCCAGCGTGGCGCTGATGTAGTTGGTCTCGCCGCCGTCCAGGATGCGCTTGATGTCGTAGAGCATGAAGGCGCTGAAGATGCCGATGGCGGCCACCGAGATGGCCATCATGCCGGCCGTCGAGGCCACGAACACGTTGATGATGGAGCCCACGATCAGCACCAGCGCGCCGACGAACAGCCACTTGCCCAGGCCCGACAGGTCGCGCTTGATCACGGTGGCAAGGCTCGCCATCACGAAGAACACGCCGGCCGTGCCCGCGAAGGCGGTCATGATCAGTTCGCCGCCGTTCTTGAAGCCCAGCACGGCGCCGATCAGGCGCGAGAGCATCAGGCCCATGAAGAAGGTGAAGGCCAGCAGCACCGGCACGCCCGCGGCCGAGTGCTTGGTCTTCTCGATGGCGAACATGAAGGCAAAGGCGCCGCCGAGGAAGACGATCAGCCCCAGGCCGCCCGTGAGCGCCTGCGTCATCCCGGTCGCCACGCCCAGCCAGGCGCCCAGCACCGTGGGCAGCAGGCTCAGGGTGAGCAGCCAGTAGGTATTGCGCAGCACACGGTGGCGCTGTTCGCGCGAAACACCGTAGCCGGCTGTATCGATACGGTTGATTCCGGTTTGCATGTGCTTGTCTCTCCTGCTGAAGATGGCCCGCACAGTGCAGGCCAGCGGATTCTAGGTGGGGCTGCGCGGGCCGATTTGCAATACCCGGCCATCATCCCATACTTTGCGGGTGCCACTGTTTTGCCCTGGGCCGGGCAGCCCGGCGCAAGGGGAGGGCTATGCTCGCGCGGTCTTCTTCATCCATTTTCACAGGAGCCATGCCATGCAAACCCGCCACGCCCTCGAACTGTCCGATCTCAAGCAGATGGCCGCGGCCGCCGAGGCCGAGGCCCTGAAGCACCAGTGGGCCGTGACCATCGCCATCGTCGACGACGGCGGCCACCCCCTGTGGCTCGCGCGCCTGGACGGCGCCGCACCTGTTTCGGCCCACATCGCCCTGGCCAAGGCACGCACCGCCGCGCTCGGGCGGCGCGAGAGCAAGGGTTACGAGGACATGATCAACGGCGGGCGCACTTCCTTCCTCTCGGCGCCGGCCATCGACGGGATGCTGGAAGGCGGCGTTCCGATCATGAAGGACGGCCACTGCCTGGGCGCCATCGGCGTGAGCGGCGTCAAGTCGACCGAGGACGCCCAGGTGGCGCGCGCCGGCATCGCGGCGCTCGGCCTGTAGAAGGAAGCGGCGGGCCGCGCGGCGTCTCAGTTGCCGGGGTCGGTCACGAAGCCGATCTTGCGCACACCCGCGCGTTGCGCCGCCGCCATGGCCTGCGCTACGCGCTCGTAGCGCACATCCTTGTCGCCGCGGATGTGCAGGTCCGGCTGCGGATCCTTGGCCGCCTCGGCGCGCAGGCGCGACTCCAGCTCGTCGTCGCCGACCACGCTTTCGTTCCAATGGTAGGTGCCGTCGGCCGTCACCGACAGGCGGATGGTCTCGGGCTTGACCACTTCCTCCTGGTTGGCGGCGCGCGGCAGGTCCACCGGCACGGCGTGCTTCATGACCGGCACGGTGATGATGAAGATGATCAGCAGCACCAGCATGACGTCCACCAGGGGCGTCATGTTGATCTCGTTCATGACCTCGTCGGCCTCGTCCTGGGTTCCGAAGGCCATGGCACTCACCCTTTCTTCATGGCAACGACCTTGCTCGCGCCCGTGTCATCGGCCATGGCGCGCACGCGCGCGCCGGTGACGAAGTAGGCGTGCAGGTCGTGGGCGAAGCTGTTGAGGCTGCTGAGAATGTGTTTATTCCCACGCACCAGGGCGTTGTAGCCCAGCACGGCGGGAATGGCCACCGCCAGGCCCAGCGCGGTCATGATCAGTGCCTCGCCGATCGGGCCGGCGACCTTGTCGATGGTGGACTGGCCCGAGCTGCCGATGGCCACCAGCGCGTGGTAGATGCCCCAGACGGTGCCGAACAGGCCGATGAAGGGCGCGGTGGAGCCGACCGAGGCGAGGATCGCCAGGCCCGACTGCAGGCGCGCCGTGAACTCGTCGATGCAGTTGCGCAGGCTGCGCGTCACCCAGTCGCTCACGTCCAGGTGGTCGTGCAGCTGCGCCTGGCTGTTGCGGTGGTGCGCCGTCGCCTCGCGGCCCTCGATGGCGAGGTGCCGGAACGGGTTGGCGGGGCTGGCGTCGAGCTTGGACAGGCCGGCGGCGAAGTCCTCGCTGTGCCAGAAGTCGCGCGTCTCGCGCGCCAGGCGCTTGAACTTCACGATGTCCAGCGCCTTGATGGCGATGACGATCCAGGTGGCCAGCGACATAGCCAGCAGCAGCACGGCCGTGGCGCGGGTGACGAAGTCGCCCTGGATCCAGACGTTGGCGATGCCGAATTGCGATTGCATGGGGTTTCTCCTGCCGTAGGGCGTGGGCGGTTTACTGTTTCAGGACGAAGTTGATCGGCTGCACGAACCACATGGCCTCGGGCACGCCGTTGCGCGTGCCGGGCACGAAGCGCCAGCGCGCGACGGTGTCGGCGGCCTGCCGGT
>NZ_ALEE01000370.1 GCF_000282995.1 Melaminivora alkalimesophila | reverse complement strand
GGCGGCCTGCCGGTCGAGGCGGTCGAAGCCGCTGGACTGTTTGATCTCCACCTTCTGGGGCCGTCCGTCGGTGCCGATCAGCACGTTCAGCAGCACCACTCCTTGCTCGCCCAGGCGCCGACTGACGGCCGGGTACTGGGGCGCGGGATTGTTGAGGTGGCTGGCGCTGCTGGAGGGCTGGACCACGGCCGGCGGCGCCGGCGGAGCG
>NZ_ALEE01000369.1 GCF_000282995.1 Melaminivora alkalimesophila | reverse complement strand
GGGCGCGGCGCGCGGCCGGCTGCGTCCCCGCAGGACGGCGCGCTGCCGCAGGTGGACCTGCTGGACGCAGCTCCGGCCCAGCAGGAGTCGGTCACGCCCGAGACGCTGGAGATGACCAGCCGGCTGATCGAGAAGAAGCTCAAGGATTTCGGTGTCGAGGTGGAGGTGGTCGAGGCCATGCCCGGGCCGGTGGTGACGCGCTACGAGATCGAGCCGGCCACGGGCGTGAAGGGCTCGCAGATCGTGAATCTCGCCAAGGACCTGGCGCGTTCGCTGTCGCTGGTGTCGATCCGCGTGGTCGAGACCATTCCCGGCAAGACCACCATGGCACTGGAGCTGCCCAATGCCCGGCGCCAGACCATCCGCCTGGCGGAGATCCTGGGCTCGCAGGTGTACGACGATGCCAAGAGCCTGCTCACCGTGGGCCTGGGCAAGGACATCGTCGGCCGTCCGGTGGTGGCGGACCTCGCGAAGATGCCGCATTGCCTGGTGGCCGGCACCACCGGCTCCGGCAAGTCGGTGGGCATCAACGCGATGATCCTGTCGCTACTCTACAAGGCCGAGGCGCGCGACGTGCGCCTGCTGATGATCGACCCGAAGATGCTGGAGATGTCGGTCTACGAGGGCATCCCGCACCTGCTGGCCCCGGTGGTCACCGACATGAAGCAGGCGGCGCACGGCCTGAACTGGTGCGTGGCGGAGATGGAGCGGCGCTATAAGTTGATGAGCAAGCTGGGCGTGCGCAACCTGGCGGGCTACAACGCCAAGATCGGCGAGGCCGAGGCGCGCGGCGAGTCCATCGGCAACCCTTTCAGCCTCACGCCCGAGGCGCCCGAGCCCCTGGAGCGCCTGCCGCACATCGTGGTCATCATCGACGAGCTGGCCGACCTGATGATGGTGGTGGGCAAGAAGATCGAGGAGCTGATCGCCCGTCTGGCGCAGAAGGCCCGCGCCGCCGGCATCCACCTGATCCTGGCGACGCAGCGCCCGAGCGTGGACGTGATCACCGGCCTGATCAAGGCCAACATCCCGACGCGCATCGCGTTTCAGGTCAGCAGCAAGATCGACAGCCGCACCATCCTCGACCAGATGGGCGCGGAGGCGCTGCTGGGCATGGGCGACATGCTCTACATGGCCAGCGGCACCGGTCTGCCGATGCGCGTGCACGGCGCCTTTGTGTCGGACGAGGAGGTGCACCGCGTGGTCGATTACCTGAAGACACAAGGGGAGCCGGACTACATCGACGGCGTGCTGGAGGGCGCTAGCCTCGACGAGGAGGGCGCGAGCAGCGGCTTCGGCGGCCTGGACGGCGAAGGGGGCGAGAAAGATCCCATGTACGACCAGGCGGTGGAAGTGGTGCTCAAGGACCGCAAGGCCAGCATCTCCTACGTCCAGCGCAAGCTGCGCATCGGCTACAACCGCTCGGCGCGGCTGCTGGAGGACATGGAGAAGGCCGGCCTGGTCAGCGCCCTCACGTCCAACGGCCAACGCGAGGTGCTCGTGCCCGCGCGGCCGGAATGAATGAACCAGAGGAAGCGACCTTGAAAAGATTTTTCGCTGCGTTGGTGCTGGCCGCCAGCCCGCTGTGGGCCTGCGCCGATGGCCTGTCCGGGCTGGAGGAGTTCCTGCGGACCGCCAGGAGCGGCAGCGCCGACTTCACGCAGACCGTGACGGCGCCGCCGAAGGACGGCCAGGCCGCGCGCACCAAGACCAGCAGCGGCACCTTCATGTTCCAGCGGCCGGGGCGCTTCAGCTTCGTCTACCGCAAGCCCTTCGAGCAGACCATCGTCGCCGATGGCCGCACCCTCTGGCTCTACGACGCCGACCTGAACCAAGTGACGCAGCGCGCGCAGGACCAGGCCCTGGGCTCGACGCCGGCGGCGCTGATCGCCTCGGCGCGCGACCTGCAGGCCTTGCGCAGCGACTTCACCCTGGAGGCGGCGCCCGATGCCGAGGGCCTGCAGTGGGTGCTCGCCACGCCCAAGGCGCAGGGCGGGCAGATCCGCAGCGTGCGCGTGGGCCTGGACGGGGCGCGCCTCGTGGCCCTGGACATCGAGGACAGTTTCGGCCAACGCTCGCTGATCCGCTTCTCCGGGATGCAGCTGAACCCGGTCCTGCCCCCGGACGCCTTCGAGTTCAAGGTCCCGGCGGGCGCCGACGTGCTGCGCCAATAGCCAGGCCGAGCCGGGCGCGTGGGCTTCAGCCCCCGCCCGCCAGCGCCCGGGCGACGCGCTCGCGCACTGTGGGCAGCCACTCGGCCTCGAACCAGGGGTTGTGCTTGAGCCAGCCGTTGTTGCGCGGGCTGGGGTGCGGCAGGGCGATCACGCGGCGGTCCGCGGCAGCGCTGGTGCGCACCGTCTCGGCCAGGGGCCGGCCGCGGCTGCCCGGCAGGTGCCAGCCGATCGCGTATTGCCCTACCGCGACGGTCAGGGCGATGTCCGGCATCCGGGCCAGCAGCGGCGCGCGCCAGGTGGGCGCGCACTCCGGCCGCGGCGGCGCATCGCCCGAGGCGGTCTTGCCCGGATAGCAGAAACCCATGGGCACGATGGCCACGCGCCGCGCGTCGTAGAACACCTCGGACGGCAGCTGCAGCCAGTCGCGCAGGCGCTCGCCGCTGGCGTCGTCGAAGGGGACGCCCGAGGCGTGCACCTTGCGCCCCGGCGCCTGGCTGGCGATCAGGATGCGGGCGCCGGCGCCGGCCTGGAATACCGGGCGCGGGCCCAGGGGAAGAAAAGGCGCGCACAGGGTACAGGCGCGCACGCGTGGCAGGAGCTCATCCAGGGGCAGGGCAGGGGCGGCGGGCGGGAGAGTGGCCATCGGGCCCATCATAGGCGCCGCCCCCGGCCGCGCGCGCCTGCCGCTACCATGGCCCCTGCGCCATCATGAAGAAGACCACCGCCGCCTCCACCCACCAGCCCCTGGCCGAGCGCCTGCGTCCGCACACGCTCGCCGAGGTCATCGGCCAGCAGCACATCCTCGGGCCGGGCAAGCCCCTGCGCCTGGCCTTCGAGTCGGGCCGCCCGCACAGCTGCATCCTGTGGGGCCCGCCCGGCGTGGGCAAGACCACCATCGCGCGCCTGATGGCCCAAGCCTTCGACGCGCAGTTCATCAGCATCAGCGCCGTGCTCGGCGGCGTGAAGGACATCCGCGACGCGGTGGAGCGCGCCGAGGCCGCGCGCAGCGGCCTGGTGCCGCAGCGCACCATCGTCTTCGTCGACGAGGTGCACCGCTTCAACAAGAGCCAGCAGGACGCCTTCCTGCCGCACGTCGAAAGCGGCCTGTTCACCTTCGTCGGCGCGACCACGGAAAACCCCTCCTTCGAGGTCAATTCCGCCTTGCTGTCCCGTGCCACGGTCTACGTGCTGCAGCCGCTAGCGCCTGAGGAACTGCGCCGCATCGTCGCGCGGGCGCAGGAGATCCAGGCGCTGCCCGGCATCGAGGACGAGGCCCTGGAGCGCCTGGTGGCCTATGCCGACGGCGACGCCCGGCGCCTGCTCAACACGCTCGAGACGCTCTCCGTCACCGCCGCCCAGGCAGGCGTCGCGCGCATCGACGACGCTTGGCTGCTGCAGGTGCTGGGCGAGCAGATGCGCCGCTACGACAAGGGGGGCGAACAGTTCTACGACACCATCAGCGCGCTGCACAAGTCGGTGCGCGGCTCCGACCCGGACGCCGCCCTGTACTGGCTGGTGCGCATGCTCGACGGCGGCGCCGATCCGCGCTACCTCGCGCGGCGCATCGTGCGCATGGCCTGGGAGGACATCGGTCTGGCGGATCCGCGCGCCATGCAGATCGCGGGCGACGCCGCCCAGACCTACGAGCGCCTGGGCTCGCCCGAGGGCGAGCTGGCGCTGGCGCAGGCGGTGCTCTACCTGGCGGTGGCGCCCAAGAGCAATGCCGGCTACCAGGCCTACAAGCTGGCGCGTGCCTTCGTGCGCCAGGACGGCACCCGCCCCGTGCCGCTGCACCTGCGCAACGCGCCCACGGCGCTCATGAAGCAGCTCGACTACGGCCGCGGCT
>NZ_ALEE01000368.1 GCF_000282995.1 Melaminivora alkalimesophila | reverse complement strand
CGGCCGCGGCTACCGCTACGCGCACGACGAGCAGGACGGTTTTGCCGCCGGCGCCAGCTACCTGCCCGAAGGCATGGCGGCGCCCGGCTTCTACGCCCCGGTGCCGCGCGGCCTGGAGATCAAGATCGGGCAGAAGCTCGAGGAGCTGCGCGCGCGCAACGCCGCAGCCGCGCCCGACGCCGACGCCGCGACCTGAGCCCGGGTGGCGGCCCGCGCTGTCCGCATCCCGGCTTCCATGGGCCCGGCAACAGACCCTGTTGTGAATCAGCGCAATCCCTGATTTTTGCGACTCCATCAGTATTTCTAATGGGCCCAGGGCTCGCCTGATGGCCTTCCGCTTCGAGGGAAAACCCCGCCGAACGAGGGTGCCTGCGGCTGTCCCGGCCGTGACAAAATTTCACCAGGAAACCCGTGCAGACCCTTTGCCTGCCGGGTTTTTTATTAACCGGGCAGGAACTGGCGCCGCGGACTGCGGCCGGTGCGCGCCACGGACGAGAGACCGAACGAGGAAGCAAGCTTATGGACATCCTGCTGCAACAGATCATCAACGGTCTGGTCCTGGGCAGCATGTACGCCTTGATAGCCCTGGGCTACACCATGGTGTACGGCATCATCCAGCTCATCAACTTCGCCCACGGCGAGGTGCTCATGATCGGCGCGCTCACCAGCTGGAGCTGCATCGGCCTCATGCGCGAGGCCATGCCCGGCGCGCCCGGCTGGCTCATCCTGCTGCTGGCCACCGTGATTGCCTGCATCGTGGCGGCGGCGCTGAACTTCACCATCGAGAAGGTTGCCTACCGGCCGCTGAGGAACAGCCCGCGCCTGGCCCCGCTGATCACGGCCATCGGCATGTCGCTGCTGCTGCAGACGCTGGCGATGATCATCTGGAAGCCCAACTACAAGCCCTATCCCACGCTGCTGCCGCCCGTCCCCTTCCAGATCGGCGGCGCCGTCATCACCACCACCCAGATACTGATTCTGGGCGTGACGGTGGTGGCGCTGTCGGCCATGGTCTACCTGGTGAACTACACCCGCCTGGGCCGCGCCATGCGCGCCACGGCCGAGAACCCGCGCGTGGCGGCGCTGATGGGCGTCAAGCCCGACATGGTGATCTCCGCCACCTTCATCATCGGCGCGGTGCTGGCGGCGATTGCCGGGATCATGTACGCCTCGAACTACGGCACGGCGCAGCACACCATGGGCTTCCTGCCCGGCCTGAAGGCCTTCACGGCGGCCGTGTTCGGCGGCATCGGCAACCTCACGGGCGCCGTCATCGGCGGCATCCTGCTGGGCCTGATCGAGGCCATCGGCTCGGGCTACATCGGCGCCCTCACGGGCGGCGTGCTGGGCAGCCACTACACCGACATCTTCGCCTTCATCGTGCTGATCATCATCCTCACGCTGCGCCCTTCGGGCCTGCTGGGCGAGCGCGTGGCGGACCGCGCCTGAGCGAGCACCGGAGCCATCCATCATGCAAAGCAAGAGCAAGACCCAGTGGATCCTCGGCGCCATCGCGCTGCTGGTCCTGCCCCTCATCCTGCAGTACTTCGGCAACGCCTGGGTGCGCATCGTCGACCTGGCGCTGCTGTACGTCATGCTGGCCCTGGGCCTGAACATCGTGGTCGGCTACGCCGGTCTGCTGGACTTAGGGTACGTCGCCTTCTACGCCGTCGGCGCCTACATGTTCGGGCTGCTGGCCTCGCCCCACCTGGCGGAGAACTTCGCCTGGTTCGCGGCGCACTTCCCGGAAGGGTTGCACATGTCGCTGTGGGCGGTGATCCCGCTGGCGCTGGTGCTTGCCACCATCACCGGGGTGCTGCTGGGCATCCCGGTGCTGAAGCTGCGCGGCGACTACCTGGCGATCGTGACGCTGGGCTTTGGCGAGATCATCCGCATCTTCCTGAACAACCTGGACCATCCGGTGAACGTGACCAACGGCCCGAAGGGCCTGGGCCAGATCGACTCGGTGAAGTTCTTCGGGCTCGACCTGGGCAGGCGGCTGGAGCTGTTCGGCTACGACATCAGCTCGGTGACGCTCTACTACTACCTGTTCCTGGCGCTGGTGCTGGTGACCATCTTCGTGTCCTACCGCCTGGAGGACTCGCGCATCGGCCGCGCCTGGATGGCGATCCGCGAGGACGAGATCGCCGCCAAGGCCATGGGCATCAACACGCGCAACATGAAGCTGCTGGCCTTCGGCATGGGCGCGTCCTTCGGCGGCGTCGCGGGCGCCATGTTCGCGGCCTTCCAGGGCTTCGTCTCGCCCGAGTCCTTCAGCCTGATGGAGTCGATCATGATCGTCGCCATGGTGGTGCTGGGCGGCATCGGCCACATCCCGGGCGTGATCCTCGGGGCGCTGCTGCTGGCGGCGCTGCCGGAGGTGCTGCGCTACGTGGCCGGGCCGCTGCAGGCCATGACCGACGGCCGCCTGGACGCCTCCATCCTGCGCCAGCTCTTGATCGCGCTGGCGATGATCATCGTCATGCTGCTGCGCCCGCGCGGCCTGTGGCCCGCGCCCGAGCATGGCAAGAGCCTCGTGCAGAAGAGCTGAGCAGACACACCGGTACAACGACATGGCAGACACAAACACCGACGTGGTGCTCAGGGTCGCGGGCATCTCCAAGCGCTTCGGCGGCCTGCAGGCGCTCTCGGACGTGGGCATCACCATCCGCCGCGGGCAGGTCTATGGCCTGATCGGGCCGAACGGCGCCGGCAAGACCACCTTCTTCAACGTCATCACCGGCCTGTACACGCCCGACTCGGGCAGCTTCGAGCTGGCGGGCCAGCCCTACGAGCCGCGCGCCGTCCACCTGGTGGCCAAGGCCGGCATCGCGCGCACCTTCCAGAACATCCGGCTGTTTGCCGAGATGACGGCGCTGGAGAACGTGATGGTCGGGCGGCACATCCGCACGCGCTCCGGCCTGGGCGGGGCGATCTTTCGCACCCGCTCGTTCAAGGAGGAAGAGGCGGCGATCCGCCAGCGCGCGCGCGAGCTGCTGGAATATGTGGGGATCTCGCAGTACGCGGACTTCCGCGCGCGCACCCTCTCCTACGGCGACCAGCGCCGCCTGGAGATCGCCCGCGCGCTCGCCACCGACCCGCAGCTGATCGCCCTGGACGAGCCGGCCGCCGGCATGAACGCCACCGAGAAGGTGCAGCTGCGCGAGCTGATCGACCGCATCCGCAACGACAACCGCACCATCTTGCTGATCGAGCACGACGTCAAGCTGGTCATGGGCCTGTGCGACCGCGTCACGGTGCTGGACTACGGCAAGCAGATCGCCGAGGGCACGCCTGCGCAGGTGCAGAAGAACGAGAAGGTCATCGAGGCCTACCTGGGCACGGGGGGACACTGAGAAATGGCAGACATGGCACAAACGGCCGATTCCTCCCGACCGGTCCTGCTCAAGGTGCGCGGGCTGAAGGTCGCCTACGGCGGCATCCAGGCCGTCAAGGGCGTGGACATGGAGGTGCGCGAGGGCGAGCTGATCACGCTGATCGGCTCCAATGGCGCGGGCAAGACCACCACCATGAAGGCGATCACCGGCTCGCTGATCATGAACGACGGCGACATCGAGTACCTGGGCCGCAGCATCCGCGGGCGCGGCGCCTGGGACCTGGTGCGCGAGGGCCTGGTGATGGTGCCCGAGGGGCGCGGTGTGTTCGCGCGCATGACCATCACCGAGAACCTGCTGATGGGCGCCTACACGCGGCGCGACAAGGCCGGCATCGAGGCCGACGTCGAGAAGATGTTCGCCATCTTCCCGCGCCTGCGCGAGCGCAAGGACCAGCTGGCCGGCACCATGTCCGGCGGCGAGCAGCAGATGCTCGCCATGGGCCGCGCGCTCATGAGCCAGCCCAAGGTGTTGTTGCTGGACGAGCCTTCCATGGGCCTGTCGCCCATCATGGTGGACAAGATCTTCGAGGTGGTGCGCGACGTCTATGCGCTTGGCGTGACCATCGTGCTGGTGGAGCAGAACGCCAGCCGGGCGCTGGCGATCGCCGACCGCGGCTACGTCATGGAGTCGGGCCTGATCACCATGGCCGGGGGCGGGCGCGAGCTGCTGGAGGATCCGCGCGTGCGCGCGGCCTACCTGGGCGAGTGACGGCGGCCGGCGGGGCGCGTCGCCCCTGCGCCGGTTTCGTGGCGCCGGAAGAACGGCCGGGCGGAACTTTGCCGTCTGCCGGCTCCGGACGCCGCAAGGGGCACCGGGCACGCGGTTAAACTCGCGCCCATCCAGCGCCCGGGCCGGCCCGCACGAGGGGCCAGCGCCGCGCACGACCTCCCTGACCTGTCGTTTTTCGCCTACCCCTCCAGGAGCCCGCATGCTGTTTGGCAAGCTGTTGCCACGCGAAGGCAACTTTTTCGAGATGTTCAACCAGCACGCCGAGCACATCGTCGAGGCGGCGCGGGCGTTCTCGCAGCTGGTGGCCCACTACGGCGACGCCAACCTGCGCGACCGCCACACGCAGGAGGTGGACAACGCCGAGCGCGCGGCCGACCGGGTCACGCACGAGGTCAACCAGACCCTGCACAAGACCTTCATCACGCCCATCGACCGCGAGCAGATCCACCTGCTGATCAACACCATGGACGACGTGGCCGACCTGATCCAGGACTCGGCCGAGACCATGGCGCTGTACGACCTGCAACACCTGACGGAAGAGGTCTCGCTGCTCACCGACCTGAGCCTGGAGTGCTGCGAGCGGGTGCGCGACGCCGTCCAGCTGCTGGCACGCATCGCCGACCCGGCGGTGGCCGAGCGTGCACTCAAGATCTGCGAAGAAGTCGACCGGCTCGAGGGCGATGCCGACCGGGTGCTGCGCAACGCCGTGGGCAAGCTGTTTCGCGAGAAGGTGGACGTGCTCGAGCTGATCAAGCTCAAGGCGATCTACGAGTTGCTCGAGAGCGTGACCGACCGCTGCGAGGACGTGGCGAACCACATCGAGGGCGTGATCCTCGAGAACTCCTGATCCTGCCCAAGGAGCGAGCAGGGCTGCTGCCGGCCCTGCGGTGCCATCATGGAAACAATGCAAACCGCCCTGTGGATCGTGGTCATGCTGGTGGCGCTGGCCATCGTGTTCGACTTCATGAACGGCTTTCACGACGCGGCCAACTCGATCGCCACCGTGGTCTCCACGGGCGTGCTCAAGCCCACCCAGGCGGTGGTCTTCGCCGCTTTCTTCAACTTCATCGCCATCCTGGTGTTCCACCTGAGCGTGGCGGCGACCATCGGCAAGGGCATCGTCGATCCGGGGGTGGTCGACACCCACGTGATCTTCGGGGCGCTGGTGGGCGCCATCACCTGGAACGTCATCACCTGGTACTACGGCATCCCGAGCAGCAGCTCGCACGCGCTGATCGGGGGCATCGTGGGCGCGGTGATCGCCAAGGCCGGCTCGGGCGCGCTGGTCGCGGCCGGCATCCTCAAGACGGTGGCCTTCATCTTCATCTCGCCGCTGCTCGGCTACCTGCTGGGCTCGCTGATGATGATCGCCGTGGCCTGGACCTTCCGGCGCGCGCGACCCAACCGGGTGGACAAGTGGTTCCGCCGGCTGCAGCTGGTCTCGGCCGGCGCCTACAGCCTGGGCCACGGCGGCAACGACGCGCAAAAGACCATCGGCATCATCTGGCTGCTGCTGATCGCCACCGGCTACACGTCCGCCAGCGACAGCGCCCCGCCTTTCTGGGTCATCGTCTCGTGCTATGCGGCCATCGGGCTGGGCACCATGTTCGGCGGCTGGCGCATCGTCAAGACCATGGGCCAGAAGATCACCAAGCTGAAACCCGTGGGCGGCTTCTGTGCCGAGACGGGCGGCGCGATGACGCTGTTCTTTGCCACGGCGCTGGGCATTCCCGTCTCGACCACGCACACCATCACCGGCGCCATCGTCGGCGTCGGCTCCACGCAGCGCGCCAGCGCCGTGCGCTGGGGCGTGGCCGGCAACATCGTCTGGGCCTGGATCCTGACCATCCCGGCAAGCGCCTTCGTGGCCGCCATCGCCTACTGGGTCAGCCTGCAGCTGTACTGAGCCGGGCCGCAGCGCCGGCGCGGTGGCGGGCGCCTATTGGGAGATCTTGCGCGCTTCCTCGATCTGGTACTCGAAGTAGCGCTGGAAGCTGAACGCCAGGCTGGCCATCAGCACCGCCGTGCCGATCATCAGCGACAGGCCGATGCCGACCACCGTGAACCAGTGAGTGCGTCCCGGCGGGGCCTCGGGGTCGGCCTGCGGGTTGTAGCGGGCGTTCCAGCGCTCGGGCGTCATGAGGCCATAGAGGATGGCGCGCAGGGCGCAGCCCGCGATGGTGAAGCCCAGCATCGGGATCAGCAGCCAGCTCAGGTGGTCGTCCTGCCCCCATTGCTGCACGCGCTCGATGCCGTAGAGCCCGAGCGCCGTCGGCATGGGCAGCATCCACGCCAGCAGGTCGCCGGGGCCGTGCAGGTAGAAGCGGTGCAGGCCCAGGGGCCCGCCCAGGAAGGCCAGCCAGGTGGCGAGGGTCTTGTTCTTCATGGCTGCGCATTATTGGCCACATGCGCGGTGTGCAGCCCCGCGCGCTCTGCCTGCGACCCGGCTATAATTTCGGGCTTTACCGCGTGTCGCTGGCCGGGTGGCCAGTTGCGTGTCTCAAACGCGGCAAGAACGCCGCGGCCGCAGGCGAGGATTTGCCCGGCCGCAACCACCCGAAGGATTCATCATGGTCGTGATTCGACTCTCGCGCGGCGGCTCCAAGGGCCGTCCGTTCTTCAACATCGTCGTGGCCGACAAGCGCGCCCGCCGCGATGGCCGCTTCATCGAGCGCCTGGGCTTCTACAACCCGTCCGCCAAGGGCGGCGAAGAGCCCCTGCGCATCGCCCAGGACCGCCTGAGCTACTGGAAGAGCGTGGGCGCGCAGGCCTCGCCCACCGTCGAGCGCCTGGTTCGCCAGGCCGCCAAGCAGCAGCCGGCTGCCGCTGCCGAGGCCTGAGCGGGGCACTGCGCCGGGATTCGGCCGCCGCCCGTCGGCGGCTTCCCGGCAGCTCCCATGGGCGGGTCCCGTCGGCCATCCGGCGGGCTCGCCCTTTTTCGTTGCCGCGGCGCCCGCAGGGCGGGTGCTGCTTCCTTGAATGAGCCCCTGCCATGCCCGAACAGCCTGTATTGCCGGCAGCTGAGCTGCCTGAGGATGCGGTCGAGGTCGGCCGCATCGCCGACGCCTGGGGCGTCAAGGGGTGGTTCAAGGTGCAGCCCTTCAGCAGCGATGCCGAGGCGCTGCTGTCGGCGCGCGCCTGGTTCCTCCAGCCGGCGCTGCGCGGCGGCAAGACCGCCTTCACCGGGACGGTGCAGCTGTCCATCCGCCAGGCGCGCCCGCATTCGGACACCCTGGTCGCGTGGGCGCACGGGATCGACGACCGCGATGCCGCGGAAGGGTTGCGCGGCGCGCGGGTGTTCGTGCCGCGCTCGGCCTTTCCGCGCACCGCCGAGGACGAGTACTACTGGGTCGATCTGATCGGGCTGGAGGTGGTCAACCGCCAGGGGGTGGCGCTCGGCACGGTGCGCGAACTCCTGCCCACCGGGCCGCAGACCACGCTGGTGCTCGACCACCTGCAGGACGGCAAGCCGCTCGAGCGGCTGATTCCCTTCGTCTCCGCCTTCGTGGACGAGGTCGACCTGGCGAAGCGGCGCATCACGGTGGACTGGCAGCCGGATTTCTGAACAGGCTGCGGCGGCCGCTCCATGCGTTTCGACGTCATCACGCTGTTTCCCGAGCTGTTCGCGCCCTTTCTGGCGAGCGGCGTGACGCGGCGCGCCTATGCCGGTGGCCAGGTCGACGTGCGCCTGTGGAACCCGCGCGACTTTGCCGAGGGCAATTACCGCCGGGTGGACGATCGCCCCTTCGGCGGCGGCCCGGGCATGGTCATGCTGGCCGAGCCGCTGGCGCGCTGCCTGGAGGCGATCCGGGCCGACCGCGCCGAGGCCGCGGCTGCGCAGGCGCCACTGGTGTTGTTCTCGCCCATCGGCGAGCGATTGACGCACGCTGGGGTGCAGGCCTGGAGCGAGGAGGGCCGGGGCGCGGTGCTGTTGTGCGGGCGCTACGAAGGGGTGGACCAGCGTTTCATCGACCGCCATGTCGATCGCCAGGTCAGCCTGGGGGATTTCGTGCTCTCCGGGGGCGAGATCGCGGCCTTGGCGCTGCTGGATGCGGTCGCGCGGCTGCAGCCCGGCGTGTTGCACGATGCCGGCAGCCACCAGTTCGACAGCTTCCATCCGGAACTCGACGGCCTGCTCGACTGCCCGCACTACACGCGCCCGGAGGTCTGGGAGGGCGCGCCGGTGCCGCAGCCGCTGCTGTCCGGCCACCACGCCCGCATCGAACGCTGGCGGCGCGAGCAGCGCCTGCTGACCACCGCACGCCATCGGCCCGAGCTGCTGGAGGCCGCCCGCAGCAAGGGGCGGCTGTCGGCGCAGGACGAAGCCTTCCTGCGCCAGGCCAGCGACTTGCTATAATTGCCTGTTTTCGATCCTCTGGCCGGCCGCCATGCAAACAGCTGCACCACGCGCTCAGCCTCTTGCTTGCATGGCATACAAGGCGCCAATCGGGGCGCCCAGCCAATCATGGCGCGGACAAGATCGTTGAAGTGAACCCATCATGAACCTCATCCAGACCCTCGAGCAGGAAGAGATCGCTCGCCTGAACAAGAACATTCCCGAGTTCGGCCCCGGCGACACCGTGATCGTCAGCGTGAACGTCGTGGAAGGCACGCGCCGCCGCGTGCAGGCCTACGAAGGCGTGGTCATCGCCAAGCGCAACCGCGGCCTGAACAGCGGCTTCACGGTGCGCAAGATCTCCAGCGGCGAAGGCGTGGAGCGCACCTTCCAGACCTACAGCCCGCTGATCGCCGGCATCGAGGTCAAGCGCCGCGGCGACGTGCGCCGTGCCAAGCTCTACTACCTGCGCAGCCGCAGCGGCAAGTCGGCGCGCATTAAGGAGAAGCTGCCCTCGCGCGTGCGCCTGAGCAGCAACGCCCAGGCCGTGGACTGAGTCCCGCCCGCGCCCGCCGCGAGAAAAACCGCTACAGTGCCTTGCGGCCTGTGGCGGTTTTTTCATGGGGAAGCCGCCCGCGCCCCCCGACCCCGTTTCCTGCCCCGTGTCCGGGAGATGCCGCTGGGTGCCGCCCGGCGTGACCACCGATGCCACCGCTGCCTCCGAGCCTGCCCGTCTTCGATCCGCGCTCCGTGCCCATCGTCGGTGTGGACGCCCACCTGCCGCCGGTGGCGCCCACGGAGCAACAGCCCGATGCCCTGCGCCGGCGCTTCGCCATGCCGCCGCCCTGGACCCCGGAGATCCGGCGCGAACCGCGCTTCATGGACCGCGCGCCGGCCCATGCCGCCGTGCTGGTGCCGATCGTGCTGCATCCGCGCCCGACGGTGCTGCTGACCGAGCGCACCACCAACCTCTCGACCCATTCCGGCCAGGTCGCTTTCCCCGGCGGGCGCACCGACCCCGAAGACCGCGACGCCATCGCCACCGCCCTGCGCGAGGCCGAGGAGGAGGTGGGGCTGGAGCGGC
>NZ_ALEE01000367.1 GCF_000282995.1 Melaminivora alkalimesophila | reverse complement strand
GGAGCGCCAGCAGGTGGAGGTGCTGGGCGAGCTGTCCACCTATGTGACGGGCTCGTCCTTCATCGTCACGCCGGTGGTCGGCCTGGTCGAGCCGGGGGCGCCGCTGCGTCCCAACCCGGGCGAGGTGGCGGACGTCTTCGAGGTGCCGCTGGACTACCTGCTCGATCCGGCGCACCACCAGCGGCGTCTGCTGCGCTGGGAGGGGCACGAGCGCGAGTGGTTCGCGATCCCCTACGAGGACCACGGCCGCACGCGCTTCATCTGGGGCGCGACGGCCGGCATGCTGCGCAACCTGTACCGTTTCCTGGCGGCCTGAGGGGCCGTCCGGGCCGGACCGGGCCCCGCGCGGGGCGCCGCTATGATTGCCGGCCATGAGCTTCTTCGCCATCTTGTTCGCCCTGCTGCTCGAGCAGGCCCGGCCGCTGGCGCGCAGCAATCCGATCCACGCCGGCCTGCGGGCGTGGGCGCTGTCGGTGAACCGCAACTTCGATGCCGGCACGCCCGCCCATGCGTGGGTGGCGTGGTGCCTCGGGGTGCTGGTGCCGCCGCTGGCGGTGCTGCTGGTGCACTGGGCGCTGCTGCGCTGGGTGGGCTGGCCACTGGCACTCGCCTGGAACGTGGCGGTGCTCTACATCACGCTCGGCTTTCGCCAGTTCAGCCACCATTTCACCGGCATCCGCGATGCGCTGGAGGAGGGCGACGCCGCTGGTGCGCGCGCGCGCCTGGCGCAGTGGAAGCAGGTGGACGCAAGCGAGCTGCCGCGCAGCGAGATCGTGCGCCATGTGATCGAATATTCGGTCATCGCGGCGCACCGCCATGTGTTCGGCGTGCTGGCCTGGTATTCGGTGCTGGCGGCGCTGGGCCTGGGGCCGGCCGGCGCCGTGCTCTACCGGTTGGCGGAATTCGTCTCGCGCTACTGGGGCCCGCGCACGGCGACGGCGCATCCGGCCAGTGCCGCGCTGCAGCGCATCGCGGCCGAGGCGTGGACGGCCATCGACTGGCTGCCGGCGCGCCTGACGGCGCTGTGCTTCGCCGTGGTGGGCAGCTTCGAGGAGGCCATCGAAGGCTGGCGCTTTCACGCCCAGCGTTTCCCCAGCGACAACGACGGGGTGGTCCTGGCAGCCACCGCCGGGGCCATCAACGTGCGCCTGGGGGGAGGCGCGCTGCGCAGCCGGCGCGGCGAGGGCGAGCTGGTGGCGCACGGCTTCGAGGCCGGCGCCGAGCTGGGTGACAGCGACAGCACGCCCGGGCGCGAGCCGCAGGTCGCGCACCTGCGCAGCGTGGTCGGCTTGGTGTGGCGCTCGGTGGTGGTGTGGATGCTGCTGCTGGCGCTGCTCACGCTGGCGCGGCTGCTCGGCTGAGGGCGGGTCGGCCCCGGCCGGTCAGTAGCGGCTCTGGCTGAGCTCCTCGAACAGTTCTGCGTAGATCCGGTGGCGCTGCGGGCTGATGGCCAGCGGCGCACGCTCCTCGCGCACCTGCGCCAGGACGGCGCAGCCGGGCTCGTGCAGGTGGCTGCAGTTGTGGAAGCGGCAACCGCCGGCGTGCACGGCGAAATCGGGCATGCAGCGCGCCAGCTGCATGGGCTCGAGGTGGCGCAGGCCGAATTCCTGGAAGCCGGGCGAGTCGATCAGCGCGCTGCGGCGGTCCGGGTCGATCCAGTACAGCTGCGTACTGGTGGTGGTGTGGCGCCCGGAGTTGAGCGCCTGCGAGATCTCGCCCGTCTGCACCGCCGCTCCGGGCACCAGCAGGTTCACCAGCGTGCTCTTGCCCGCGCCCGAGGGGCCGAGCACCAGTGTGGTGCGCCCCTGCAGCAGCGGCAACAGCGCCGCCCGGTCGGTATCGCCCGACTCGGTGAGCGACAGCGGCAGCACCGGATAGTGGCGCGCTCCCTCGCCCTCGCCGCCCATGTGGCGATAGGGCCACAGCCGCTCCCAGGCCCGCGCGAAGGGCTCGACCAGGTCGCTCTTGTTCAGGCCGATCAGCGCCGGGATGCCCGCCGCCTCGCAGGCGATCAGCGCGCGCGTGAGCTGGCTCTCGGAAAACACCGGCTCGGCGGCGATCAGCACCAGCACCTGGTCGATGTTGGCGGCAAAGGACTTGGTGCGGACCTCGTCCTGGCGGTAGAACAGGTTGCGCCGCGGCAGCACCTGCTCGATGGTGCCTTCCTCGCCCTGGCCGGGGGGCGGCGCCTGCCAGCGCACGCGGTCGCCCACGACGGCCTGGCTCTTCTTGCCGCGCGGGTGGCAGATGCGGCGACTGCCGTCGTCCTGCTCGACCACGCAGTGGCGGCCGTGGCTGGCCACCACCAGACCTTCGTTGGAGCGGCTCATGGGGCGGCCAGCAGGGCGTCCACGCGGGCGGCGCAGTCGATGTCGGTGGCCGAGATGCCACCCACGTCGTGCGTATTGAAACGCACCACGCAGCGGTCGTAGTGCACTGACAGGTCGGGGTGGTGGTCCTGCACGTGGGCGATGAAGGCCACGGCGTTCACGAAGGCCATGGTCTCGTGGTAGTTGGCGAAGCGGAAGGTTTTCTCGATCGCCACGTCGGCGCCGTCGCCGTGCAGCTGCCAGCCCGGCAGCTGCGCCAGTTGCGTCACGGTCTCGGTGGCCGACAGCGCGCGCCGGGGCTCGGCGGACCAGTCTTTCTTCGGAAGCATGGAGGAAGCGGCAGGGCTCATGGCGTCGTCGGGGAAGGTTCGGAGGCAGCGGGCAGGCGCGCCAGCCGCTCCGCCGCCGGAGGGTGAGAGAAATAGAAGCGCGCGTAGATCGGGTCGGGCGTCAGCGTCGAGGCGTTGTCCTCGTAGAGGGTGAGCAAGGCGGCTGCAAGCTGCCCGCCATCGGCCTGGGCGGCGGCGTAGGCATCGGCCTGGAATTCATGGCGGCGCGACCACTGCGCCAGCAGCGGCGTCAGGAACACGGTGAACGCCGGCGCGGCCAGCAGGAACAGCAGCAGCGCGAGCGCATCGTTCGGGGCCGAGCCGTCGAGCGACAGGTTGGGCACCACGCCCAGGCCGGTGTAGAACCAGCTCTGCGTCGCCAGCCAGCCCAGCAGCGCGAAGCCCACCAGGCTGAGCGCGAACAGCCCGACCAGCCGGCGCGCGATGTGGCGGTGGTGAAAGTGCCCGAGCTCGTGTGCGAGCACCGCCTCGACCTGGGGCGGGCTCAGCTGGCGCAGCAGCGTGTCGTAGAACACCACGCGCTTGGCGGCACCAAAGCCCGTGAAGTAGGCATTGGCGTGCGCGCTGCGGCGGCTGCCGTCCATGACGAACAGGCCCTTGGCGGAGAAGCCGCAGCGCTGCATCAGCGCCGTCACGCGGGCGCGCAGGGCCTCGTCCTCCAGCGGCTGGAAGCGGTTGAACAGCGGCGCGATGAAGAGCGGATAGACCACCATGAACAGCAGGTTGAAGCCCATCCACACGGCCCAGGCCCACAGCCACCACCAGCCACCCGCCGCCTGCATCAGCCACAGCACCAGCGCTGCCAGCGGCAGGCCGATGAGCGCGCCGAGCAGGGTGGATTTCAGCAGGTCCGCCAGCCACAGGCGCCAGGTCATCCGGTTGAAGCCGTGGCGCTCTTCGAGCACGAAGGTCTGGTAGAGCTGCAAGGGAAGCTCCAGCAGGCCGCCGATCAGGGCGAAGGCCGCAAGCAGCGCCAGTTGCTGCCGCATGCCGCCGCCCAGCGCGTCCAGCAGCAGCCGGTTGAGGGCATCGAGCCCGCCCAGCAGCGTCCAGCCCAGCAGCACGGCGGTGCCGAAGGCCAGCTGCAGCAGGCCGAAGCGCGTGCGGGCGATGGTGTAGTCGGCCGCCTTCTGGTGGGCCGCGAGCGGGATGCGTGCGGCAAAGGCCGCCGGCACGGCATCGCGGTGGCGTGCCACATGGCGCACCTGGCGCGTGGCCAGCCAGAACTTCAGCGCGAGGCCGGCGAGCAGGGCGGCCGCGAAGACGAGAGTGAACAGCAGCGAGGGGGACAGCATGGAAACGGCAGTGTAGGGCAGCCGCCTTTGCGACAATCGGGCGGATGTCCCTCGACCCCACCCCCGACAACACCACCGTCGCCGCTGGCGGCGCCCCCGGCGCGGCGCCTGCGTCGCTTGCGCGCTCGGAAGACAACCTGGTCTGGCTCGATTGCGAGATGACGGGGCTCGACCCCGAGCGCGAGCGCATCATCGAAATCGCCGTGGTCGTGACCGGCCCGCAGCTCGAGCCGCGCATCGAGGGCCCGGTGCTGGCCATCCACCAGAGCGACGCCTGCCTCGACGCCATGGATGCCTGGAACAAGGGCACGCACGGCCGCAGCGGCCTGATCGAGCGCGTGCGCGCCAGCATCTTGACCGAGGCCGAGGCCGAGCAGCAGGTGCTGGAGTTCCTCAAGCGCTACGTGCCCAAGGGGAAGGTGCCGCTGTGCGGCAACAGCATCGGCCAGGACCGGCGCTTCCTGGTGCGCTACATGCCGCGGCTGGAGGCCTTCTTCCACTACCGCAACGTCGATGTGAGCACCCTCAAGGAGCTGGCGCGCCGCTGGAAGCCCGAGGCCCATGCCTCCTTCAAGAAGGCGCAGCGCCACACGGCGCTGGCCGACGTGCACGAATCCATCGACGAGCTGGCGCACTACCGCAAGCACCTTTTCTCCGTCTGATTGCAGGGATAATGGCCGGCTGTCCCCAACCGGACAGCCGCGCCGGGGCGCGCCTGGCCAACCGCCGCGCGCGCGCCGGGGCCTTTCTTTCTGGAGACCACCCTGACAGGAGCGTTTGCGATGACAGTTTCCCCGTTCAAATCCACCCTCGTGGCCCTGGCCGCACTGGCCTGCGCCACGGCAACCACGGCGCAGGAGCAGGTCGTCAAGATCGGCCACAGCGGCCCCCTGTCCGGCCCGAACACCTTTGCCGGCCGTGACAACGACAACGGCGTGCGCCTGGCGGTCGAGGAGTTGAACGCGCGCAAGATCAATGTCGGCGGCAAGACGCTGAAGTTCGAGGTGGTCTCCGAGGACGACCAGTGCGACGCCAAGACCGGCGTGGCCGTGGCGCAGAAATTCATCGACACCGGCGTGCGCTACGTCATGGGCCCGTACTGCTCGGGCGTGGCGATTCCTGCCTCGCGCGAGTACGACCGCGGCGGCGCGATGGTCTCCACCGTCGGCACCAACCCGAAGATCACCGAAGCCGGCTACAAGAACCTGTTTCGCATCGTCGCCAGCGACGTGCAGGCCGGCGCCAGCATGGCCGCCTACGCCGCCAACGAGCTGAAGGCCAAGAAGGTCGCCGTGGTGGACGACCGCACGGCCTTCGGCCAAGGCCTGGCCGACGAGTTCGCCAAGGAGGCGCAAAAGCTCGGCATGACGGTGGTGGGCCGCGAGTTCACCAACGACAAGGCCACCGACTTCATGGCCATCCTCACGAACATCAAGGCCCGGCAGCCGGATGCCATTTTCTACGGTGGCTACGCCCCGCAGGCCGCTCCCATGGCGCGCCAGATCAAGCAGCTGGGCATCAACGCCAAGCTGCTCGGTGGCGATACGCTGTGCAGCCCGGAAATGGGCAAGCTCGGCGGGGATGCGGTCAACGGCGTGGTGTACTGCGTGTACGCCGGCATGCTGATGGACGGCGACGCCGGCGCCCGCGCCTTCCAGGAGAAATTCAAGAAGCGCTACGGACAGGGGCCGGACGTCTATGGCCCGTTCTACTACGACCAGGTCATGAACATTGGCCAGGCGATGGAAAAGAGCGGCTCGACCGACCCGGCCAAGGTGGGTGCCTACATGTACCAGAACACCTACCGAGGGGTGATGGGCGACTACGCCTACGACCCCAAGGGCAATCGGGTCAAGGCGCCGGTGGTGGTCATGACCTTCGAGGATGGCAAGCCCAAGCCGCTGGCCAGCTACTGATCGTTTTTCTTCTCGCATGGCTTGCGGGAAAACCCGCGCCATGCGATAATGCGCAGCTTGCCCGCCTTTTGGGTGGTGCAAGCTTTTTTTGCGCATCTGCCTTCACTCATCGGGCCTTGCACGCCGGCGCTTTCTTCGCAGCGCGGCGCCCTTGCAAACCAATTGCCCGCCCGGGCCGTCCGCTACGGACCCGGTCTCGTTTGATGGTTGATGTTCTGTAACCATCGACGAGGCCCCCGCAGGTAGCGCCTGCGGTGCCCGTTGCCTGAGAAAATCCATGATTGACCAACTGCCTGTGCAGGGCCATGCCGCGCCTGCCGATACCGCCTTGCCGTCTGCCGACGTCCAGGCTCCCGTGGCTGCCG
>NZ_ALEE01000366.1 GCF_000282995.1 Melaminivora alkalimesophila | reverse complement strand
CCCGTGGCTGCCGCCACTTCCGAACCTTCCCTGCCCGACGGCTTCACCCGCCTGGGCCTCGCGCCCGAGCTGGTGCAGGCTGTGCGCGACCTGGGCTACACCCAGCCCACCGCCGTGCAGGACAAGGCCATCCCCCTGGCCATGGGCGCGGGCGACGATGCCGGCCGCTTCATCGACCTGATGGTCTCCAGCCAGACCGGCAGCGGCAAGACCGCGGCCTTCCTGTTGCCCGTGCTGCACACGCTGCTGCAGCAGCAGGCGGCGGCGGAGGCGGCCCTGCGTGCCGAGCACGAGCGCGCCGCCGCGGAAGCCGCCGCCCGGGGCGAAGCCTTGCCCAAGCGCCCCAAGCGCAAGAATCCGACGCACTCGCGCAACTTCAAGGCGGCGACCCCCGGGGCGCTGATCCTGTGCCCGACGCGCGAGCTGGCCCAGCAGGTGGCGCACGACGCCATCGATCTGGTCAAGCACTGCAAGGGCCTGCGCATCGCCAACGTGGTCGGCGGCATGCCCTACCAGATGCAGATCGCGCGGCTGCAAAATGCCAACCTGGTGGTGGCCACGCCCGGGCGCCTGCTCGACCTGCAGCGCTCGCACCAGATCAAGCTCGACCAGGTGCAGTTCCTGGTGGTCGACGAGGCCGACCGCATGCTCGACCTGGGCTTTGCCGACGACCTGGCCGAGATCAACGCGCTGACGGCCGCGCGCCGCCAGACCATGATGTTCTCCGCCACCTTCGCGCCGCGCATCCAGCAGCTCGCCATGCGCGTCATGCGCGACGGCGGCGCCAGCGTGCAGAAGGTGCAGATCGACAGCCCGCAGGAAAAGCACGCCAACATCCGGCAAATGCTCTACTGGGCCGACAACGCCCAGCACAAGCGCCAGCTGCTCGACCACTGGCTGCGCGACACCAGCATCGACCAGGCCATCGTCTTCGCCAGCACGCAGATCGAGTGCGATGGCCTGGCGAATGATTTGCAGCAGGAAGGCTTTTCCGCCGTCGCACTGCACGGCGCCCTCAGCCAGGGCCTGCGCAACCGCCGCCTGATGGCGCTGAGGAACGGCCAGGTGCAGATCCTGGTGGCGACCGACGTGGCCGCCCGCGGCATCGACGTGCCGACGATCACGCACGTCTTCAACTACGGCCTGCCCATGAAGGCCGAGGACTACACGCACCGCATCGGCCGCACGGGCCGGGCCGGGCGCCAGGGGCTGGCCGTGACCTTCGCCGAGTTCCGCGACCGCCGCCGCATCTTCGACATCGAAGGCTACAGCCGCCAGCCCTTCAAGGCCGAGGTGGTGGCCGGGCTGGAGCCCACGCAGCGCTTCCCGCAGGGCGGCGGGCGCGGCGATTTCGGTGGGCGTGGGGGTCGTGAGGGTGGCCGTGGCGGTCCACGCGGCGGACGCGACCCGCGCTTCGAGCGCGGCGGCGAGCGCCCGGCCCACGGTGGTCGCTTCGACCCGCGCGCGGGCGGTGGCCGCTTTGCCGGCGAGCGCTTCGAGCGCGCTGCTCCGGCCGGCCGCCATGGCGACGGCCGCGGCCCTGGGCCGCGCGAGGAATTCGGTCGCCGCGAAGGTTTCCGGGAGCGCTTCGACGCGCCACGCGGCAACGGTTTCGGCCGCGGCGGTGCCCCCGCTGCTGCGCGCCCTCGCCCGGCCGGCGGCAAGCACCCGGGTGCCGGCCGCCCCTTCGTGCCGCACGAGGCGCGCCGCGGCGCGGAGCGTTCGGGCCGCTGAACACCCATCCCGCCGCCCGCCCCTTCCCGGGCGGATCGGCACCAGCCCGCGAGGCCGGCCCTGCGCATCCGCTGCAGGGCCGGCCTTTTTGCTGGACGCCCCGTCCCGGCCCAGCGCGTCTCCCGGGATAATGGCGCGTCCCCCCGGAGCTTCTTCGCATGGCGCAACCTTCCCCTTCCTCCCTGGCCGACTTCGAGCACATGTTCGATCTGGCTCCGGTCTCGCTGTGGCTGGAGGACTACAGCGCCGTGCGGGCGCTGTTCGCACGCTGGCGCGCCGCGGGCGTCCAGGACGTGGAGGCGCACCTGCGCGCCCACCCGCGCTGCGTCCAGGAGTACGGCGAGAGCATCCGGGTGCTGAAGGTGAACCGGCGCACGCTGGAGCTGTTTGCCGCGCCCGACCAGGCGGCGCTGGAGGCTGCGCTGCCGCAGGTCTTCAAGGGTGACATGCACCAGCATGCGATCGCCGAGATCGCGCAGCTGTGGAGCGGGGCGTCGGAGTTCACCAATCAGACGGTGAACTACGCCCTCGATGGCTGCCGCCTGGACGTGTTCATCCGCGGGCGCATTCTGCCGGGCCACGAGCAGGATTGGGACCGCGTGCTGGTTTCCCTGGAGGACAACACGGAGGCGCTGCGCGCGCAGCGCCGGCTCGAGCGCAGCGAGCGGTACGCGCGCGGGTTGTTCGAACACTCGCCCGTCTCGCTGTGGGTGGAGGATTTCAGCCAGGTCAAGCGCCTGCTGGACGAGGTGCGCGCGCAGGGGATCGTCGATTTCAAGACCTTCCTGAAGGTCCATCCCGAATTCGTCGCGCGCTGCATCCGGGAGATCCGCGTGGTCGACGTGAACCAGCTCACCCTGCAGCTCTTCGGCGCTGCCTCCAAGGACGAGCTGCTGGCCGGCACGGAGCGCATGTTCCGCGGCGAGATGCAGGACTCCTTTGCCGAGCAGCTCATCGACCTGTGGGAGGGCCGGCTGTTCCAGCAGCGCGAGGTGGTGAACTACACCCTGGCCGGCGAGCTGCTGCACATCCACATGCAGTTCGCCGTGCTGCAGGAGTGCTGGCACGACTGGAGCATGGTGCTGCTGTCGCTGGTGGACATCACGGCGCGCAAGAAGGCCGAGGCCTACCTGGAATACCTGGGCAAGCACGACGTGCTCACCGGGTTGCGCAACCGCGCCTACTATGTGGAGGAGCTCAACCGCCTGACGCGCAAGGGGCCCTGGCCGGTGGGCGTGCTGGCGATCGACCTGAATGGCCTGAAGGCGCTGAACGACGAGGAGGGCCACGCTGCCGGCGACGCCATGCTGCGCCGCGCCGGCGAGGTGCTGGCCAAGGCGGTGGACAACCCGGCCTGCGCCGCGCGCATCGGTGGCGACGAGTTCTGCATCCTCTTGCCGGGCGGCGACGAGCGCGCCGTGCAGGCCATGGTCGAGCGGCTCGCCAGCCTGCAGGAGCTGAACAACCAGTTCTACCCCGGCCAGCCCCTGAGTCTGTCGATCGGCACCGCGGTGGCGCGCTCCGGTGAGTCGCTGGAAGTCTCGCTGCAACAGGCCGACCAGGCCATGTACGAGCAGAAGAAGCGCTACTACGCGGCGCTGGGCAGGAACCGGCGCCACTAGGCCGTAGCGGCCCGCACGCCTGGCGACGGCGTCAGCGCTCGACCGAGCGGCCAATCTCCGGCCAGCGGTGGTGCAGGTAGATCCACGACACCAGGCCCACGCACATCATCAGCAGGGAAGCCAGCGCCAGCAGGCGCGTGGAGTGCATGACCAGCGGCGCCACCACGCCCGCGACCAGGCCGTTGGCGGTGGAGCCGACAAAAGCCTGCAGCGAGGACGCCATGCCGCGGCGGTGCGGGTACAGATCGAGCACCAGCAGCGTCACCACCGGCACCATCAGCGCCCAGCCGAAGGAGAAGATGGCGATCGGCAGCATCGCCCAGGCCACGTGCGCCGGGAACAGCAGGTTGGCGCCCAGGTTCAGCAGGCCCATGGCGAGCATGATCACGAAGCCGTGGCGGATCTGGCGCTTCGGGGCGATGCGCCCGGCCAGGCGCCCGCTGGCCCAGGCCCCGCCCATGATGCCCAGGATGTTGAGCAGGAAGAACCAGTAGAACTCGGTGGGCGCCAGGTGCAGGTGCTCGCCCAGGAAGGCCGGCGCCGACAGCACGTACAGGAACATGCCGTTGAACGGCACGCCGCTGGCGAGCGCCAGCAGCACGAAGCGCGGGCTGGTGCCCAGCTCCCAGTAGCCGCGCATCAGGTTGCCCATGTGCAGCGGCTGGCGCGTGGCCGGAGGCAGGGATTCGGGCAGCAGCCGCCAGTTGGCGATCCACAGGAACACGCCCACGGCCGTGAGGAACCAGAAGATGCTGTGCCAGTTCAGGTGCGCCGACAGCCAGCCGCCCACCATCGGCGCGATGGCCGGCGCGACCCCGAAGAAGATGGTCACCTGGCTCATGACCTGCTGGGCCTGCGCGGGCGGGTAGATGTCGCGAATGACGGCGCGCGAGACGACGATGCCCGCGCCCGCCGACAGCCCCTGCAGGGCACGAAAGAAGATCAGCTGGCCAATGCTCTGGGCCATGGCGCAGCCGGCCGAGGCGATGGTGAACACCGCCAATCCCCACAGCACCACCGGCCGGCGCCCGAAGCTGTCGGACAGCGAGCCGTGGAACAGCGTCATGAAGGCGAAGCCGAACAGGTAGGCCGACAGCGTCTGCTGCATCTCGATGGGCGTGGCATCGAGCGAGCGTGCGATGGCGCCGAAGGCCGGCAGGTAGGTGTCGATGGAGAACGGCCCCACCATGCCCAGCAGCGCGAGCAGCACGGCGAGGGCCCAGCGGGGGCCGCGCCAGAGGTTGTGGGCGTCAGGGTGCATGGAGCGGCTCGGGGGAGGGGGGCATCCGGCGTGCGAGATGGCGCGCCGGGCCGACGATTATCGACCAGCGGCCGCGCCCGCGCCTGCCGGCCGAGGCGCCGGCAGCGCGTCCTCCCGAGGGCGCGCAGCCTCAGTGGTGGCCGGCGCCGGGGTGCTCCCGGGTGGCGCCAGCGCCCAGCGCCCGCACCTGCGCCTGGACCTCCAGGGTCTGGCGGCTGCCGTCCTTGCCTTCGAAGACCAGCGTGAGCGGCAGTGTGCTGCCCGCCGCGATGGGCTGCTTGAGGTCCATCAGCATGATGTGCAGGCCGCCGGGCCGCAATCCGACGGTCTGGCCGGCGCCCAGGCTGAGGGCGGACAGGGGACGCATGCGCATGATGTCGCCCTCCTGCACCATTTCGTGCACCTCGGCCACGCCCGCCACGGGGCTTTGTACCTGGACCAGACGTGCATCCTGGGCAGCGGTCAGCTGCATGAAAACGCCGGTGGCCTTTTGCTGGGCGACGGTCGCGCGCGCCCAGGCGTCGTGTGCGCGCACCTGGGCGTGCGCCGGGCCGCCAAGGAAGGCCAGCAGGCCCAGAAGGGGGAGGAAAAGACGAAGAGAGAAGGCCATTGGGAAAAACCATCCGAAAGAGGGAAGAGGCGGGAGCGCCTGCGGCGCCGGGCATGCTCGGCCCGGCGGGGGCAGCCGCCACCTGAAAGGAAGAGGGGCAGGTGGGTGCGGCGCTGCTCAGGCGAGCAGGGGCGCCGCGGCGGCGGCAGGTGGCGCGCGTGCGGGAAAGGGAGCCCGGCTCAGGGGCGGTCGGTGGCGCGGTGCCGGTGGGATCAGGATGCGACCGGCGGCCGGCGGCGCCGCTGGCGGCAG
>NZ_ALEE01000365.1 GCF_000282995.1 Melaminivora alkalimesophila | reverse complement strand
GCTGGCGGCAGCCATGCGGTCTGCAGGGGTGGCAGCAGCGGCGGCAGGCAGAGCGCGCATTCCAGTGTGTGGTGCCCGGGATCATCGTCGGGGGCCACCGCCAGCTCGCCGCTGCGCAACAGCCAGCGGACCTCGCCCGAGGCGCTGCAGACCCGCTCCACCGCCGGGGCAGCGCGCAGCCATGGCGCCGCCATGCCGGCCACCAGCGCCAGCGCGAAGGCCGCCAGCAACAGGCAGGCGGCAGGGCGGCGGTGGCGCAGCGGATGCATGGCCGGGCATTATGGCCAACGCCGTGGCTTTCGCCGTTGCATCGCAAGTGCAAACAAAAAGGCCAGTCCCGAAGAACTGGCCTAAGTGCTTGATTTGATTGGTGGGCCCTGTAGGATTCGAACCTACGACCAACGGATTAAGAGTCCGCTGCTCTACCAACTGAGCTAAGAGCCCCTCGCCTCTGCGGTGCGCTGCACCAACGAGCGAAGACCAAGATTATGCACCAATTCTCGGCCTTCGGAGGTCGCATCGGCAAAAAATTTACATCAGCAGGTGCTCGGCCGCATTGTTGCCGCCCAGGACCACGTAGTTCACCTTGCGGATGTCCATGAGCTTCGTGCCGCCGGAATAGCTGATGGAGCTTTGCACGTCCTGCTCCATCTCGATGAGCGTGTCGGCCAGACGGCCCTTGATCGGCTCCAGGATGCGCTTGCCCTCGACGTGGCGGTACTCGCCCTTGTTGAAGTCCGAGGCCGAACCGTAGTATTCCTTGAAGCGCTCGCCGCCTTCCTCCACCGTCTCGCCGGGGGATTCCTCGTGGCCGGCGAACAGCGAGCCGATCATGACCATGGTCGCGCCGAAGCGGATGCTCTTGGCAATGTCGCCGTGGCTTCGGATGCCGCCGTCGGCGATGATGGGCTTGGTGGCCACGCGCGCGCACCACTTGAGCGCCGACAGCTGCCAACCGCCGGTGCCAAAGCCGGTTTTCAGCTTGGTGATGCAGACCTTGCCCGGGCCGATGCCGACCTTGGTCGCATCCGCACCCCAGTTCTCCAGGTCGATCACCGCCTCGGGCGTGCCGACGTTGCCGGCGATCACGAAGGCGCCGGGCAGCTTTTCCTTCAAGCAGCCGATCATGTCCTTGACCGTGTCGGCATGACCGTGGGCGATGTCGATGGTGATGTAGTCGGGGCACAGGCCTTCGGCGACGAAGCGGTCCACCGTCTCGTAGTCGGGCTGCTTCACGCCCAGGGAGATCGAGGCGAAGCAGCCCTTGGCCTGCATGTCGCGCACGAACTGGACGTTGTCCAGATCGAAGCGGTGCATGACGTAGAAATAGCCGTTCTGGGCGAGCCAGGTGCAGATCTGCTCGTCCACCACGGTTTTCATGTTGGACGGCACCACCGGCAGGCGGAACCG
>NZ_ALEE01000364.1 GCF_000282995.1 Melaminivora alkalimesophila | reverse complement strand
GCAGGCGGAACCGCCGGCCGCCGAATTCGACGCTGGCGTCGCACTCGGAGCGGCTTTGCACGCGGCACTTGCGCGGCAGCAACAGGATGTTGTCGTAGTCGAAGATTTCCATGAGGATCCAAGTTCCGTAAGGGGTCGCGCAGCGCGAGGGATTTCGCGGGCGAGGGCGCTTGGCTTGGGCTCCGGTTCTTCGTGTCGACCTGTTTCGGGGCGCAAAAAAACCGGGCGCAAGAAAACTTGGGCCCGGTGTCCGATTCTACCGGCGGGCGGGGAAAACCCCAGCGCCCGGGGCACTTTCTACAATCGTCCCCCATGCCTTCCTTCGATACGACCGCCGGCGTGCGCCAGGACGCCGGGGCGCCCGGCACGCCCGATGACGCGCCAGCGCGCTCGCCCCTGCTGCAGCACCTCAACGCCGAACAGCTCGCCGCCGTCACGCTGCCGGCAGGCCATGCGCTGATCCTGGCCGGCGCCGGCTCGGGCAAGACGCGTGTGCTGACCACGCGCATCGCCTGGCTGCTGCAGACTGGCCAGGCTTCGCCCGGCGGCATCCTGGCCGTCACCTTCACCAACAAGGCAGCCAAGGAAATGGTGGCACGCCTGTCCGCGATGCTGCCCATCAATGTGCGCGGCATGTGGATCGGCACCTTCCACGGCCTGTGCAACCGCCTGCTGCGCGCCCACCACAAGCTCGCCGGGTTGCCGGCGACCTTTCAGATCCTGGACACGCAGGACCAGCTCGCGGCCGTCAAGCGCCTGTGCCGGCAGCACAACGTCGATGAGGATCGCTTTCCACCGAAGCAGCTGGTGTGGTTCATCGCCAGCTGCAAGGAAGAAGGGATGCGGCCGCGCGACGTGCCGGTGCGCGACCAGGACATGCAAAAGAAGGTGGAGATCTACCAGCTCTACGAGGAGCAGTGCCAGCGCGAGGGGGTGGTGGACTTCGGCGAGCTGATGCTGCGCAGCTACGAGCTGTTGCAGGGCAACGATGCCGTGCGCGCGCACTACCAGCGGCGCTTCGCGCACATTCTGGTCGATGAGTTCCAGGACACCAACCGGCTGCAGTACGCCTGGCTCAAGCAGCTCGCCGGCGACGTGGTGGAAGGCCGTCTGGTCACGCACGGCAGCGTGGTCGCGGTGGGCGACGACGACCAGAGCATCTACGCCTTTCGCGGCGCGCGCGTGGGCAACATGCAGGACTTCGTGCGCGAGTTCGATGTGCAGCGCACCATCAAGCTGGAGGAAAACTACCGCAGCTACAGCAACATCCTGGACTGCGCCAACGCGCTGATCAGCCACAACCAGGGTCGCCTGGGCAAGAACCTGCGCACCGCCCAGGGCCCGGGCGAGCCGGTGCGTGTGCACGAGGCGCCGTCGGACCTGGCCGAGGCACAGTGGATCGTCGAGGAGATCCGGAACCTGGTGCGCAGCGGCGAGGCCGAGCGGCGCGAGATCGCCGTGCTCTACCGCAGCAACGCGCAGAGCCGGGTGATCGAGTCGCAGCTGTTCAATGCGGGCGTGCCCTATCGCGTGTATGGCGGGCTGCGCTTCTTCGAGCGGGCGGAGATCAAGCACGCGCTGGCGTACCTGCGCCTGTTGGAGAATCCGCACGACGACACCAGCTTCCTGCGCGTCGTGAACTTCCCGCCGCGCGGCATCGGCGCGCGCACGCTCGAGCAGCTGCAGGACGCGGCACGCGGCGCCGGCTGCTCGCTGCACGACGCGGTGAGCACCCTGACCGGGCGCGCGGGCGCCAACCTGACGGCCTTCGTCGCGCTGATCGACGTGATGCGCGAGGGCGCGCAGGGCCAGAACCTGCGCGCCATCATCGGCCAGATGCTGGAAGCCAGCGGCCTGGTCGAGCATTACCGCAACGACAAGGAAGGCGCGGATCGGCTGGAGAACCTCGACGAACTGATCAACGCCGCCGAGAGCTTCGTCACGCAGGAGGGCTTCGGGCGCGATGCCGTGGCGCTGCCGCTCGATGAGCAGCGCGGCGCGCCGGTGCTCGGCCAGAGCCCGGCCAGCCAGGGGCTGGACGCGAGCCTGCCCATGGCCGAGCCGGGCACGGTGATCGACACCGACACGGGCGAGACGCTGTCGCCGCTGGCGGCGTTCCTCACGCACGCCGCGCTGGAAGCCGGCGACAACCAGGCCCAGGCCGGCCAGGACGCCGTGCAGCTCATGACCGTGCACGCCAGCAAGGGGCTGGAGTTCGACTGCGTGTTCATCGGCGGGCTGGAGGAAGGCCTGTTCCCGCACGAGAACGCCATGAGCGACCGCGCCGGCCTGGAGGAAGAGCGCCGCCTGATGTATGTCGCCATCACGCGCGCCAGGAAGCGCCTGTACCTCAGCCATTCGCAGACGCGCCTGCTGCACGGCCAGACGCGCTACAACGTGAGGAGCCGCTTCTTCGACGAGCTGCCCGAGGAGGCGCTCAAATGGCTCACGCCGCGCCAGCCCGGCTTCGGCAGTTTCGGTGCCGGGTTCTCCGGGGGCGGCGCCTACGGCGCGCGCGCGTCAGGCGGCGCGGGGCGGTCGCTCGGCGAGGTCTTCGCCAGCCCGCCCGTGCCCGAGCGCAAGGAAGGCCCCGGGCATGGCCTGCGCGTGGGCCTGCAGGTGTTCCACAACAAGTTCGGCGAAGGCAAGGTGCTCGCCATCGAGGGCGCAGGCGAGGATGCGCGCGCCCAGGTCGCCTTTCCGCGCCACGGCACCAAGTGGCTGGCGCTGGCCGTGGCGAAGCTGACGGTGGTGGAGTAGCCGGGGGCGGCAGCCCGCAGGCAAAGCCTAGCAGCTACACGGGCAGGCACCGCACCACGGCGCTGTCCGAAGCGAGTTTTTCCTCGAACAGGCCGCTGTGCTCGGGTGAGAGCAGCGCCGCCAGGCGGATGGTCCGGCACGGCGGGTGGTGTCGGATCTGTGGGAGCTGGCCCGCGCTCCCGCGTGATGTGCGCTCTCAAAGGGGCTGGTGTGGGGCGGCTCTGCATAGGCTGTGCCCGCTCACTCGGCAGGAGAAGCTTTTACTTCCGCTTACCCAACAGGGTGAAAAAACCTGCTGAGAATCCGGCGCAGAAATTGGTTGGAGGCCGAGCCTCCCATGACCGGACAGCGCACAGGCCGCGGCGGCAGGTGGAAGGTCCCGCGAGGTCTGGGTGAGCGCGTTCGCTGAAACGGTGGACTGGTCAGAGCGCAAAGGACAAGACGATGCAAGCTTCTATCTCGCCCGCGCGCAGCGCGCCCTGGCTGCTTTCGCTGCTCCTGGCGGTGTTCGCCGCAGGATGCAAGGACCAGGCTGCCACCGCCACACCGGCCGG
>NZ_ALEE01000363.1 GCF_000282995.1 Melaminivora alkalimesophila | reverse complement strand
GGCCGCAGCCCCGGCTGCGCCGCCGCGCAGGCTGCCCCTGAGCGTGCAGGGCGTGGCGCCGGCCGGTGTCACGGTGCGTGTCAAGGCGGTGGAGATCGGCGGCGATGCGACGGTCCTGGATGTGAGCATTTCCTTCGCCAACCGCATTACGGACAGCACCATGCTGGCGCTGACCGACACCTTCCTGGAGGCTGAGGACGGGGCACGGCTGCACATCAAGCGGCCGCAGGACAACCGCGACCTCCTGATCCGCGAGGGCCAGACCCTCGACGGCCAGCTGGTGTTCCTGGGCAGCGTCCCCACGACGGCGCGCAAGCTGCGGCTGGTCTTCAATGAGGGCAACGATGGCGACAACATCGTGGCGCCAGGGCTGGTGGTGCAGCTGCCACTGCAAGAGGGCTGATGGATATGCTTGCACTACGCGGGCCCCGGGCGCTGTTGCCCCTGGCAGCTGCCGTGGCATGGGCCGCGGCCGCAGCCCAGGGCTTGGCCGTGTCGCGCAGCGGAAAGCCCCTCGCCCACGCAGACACGCACCTGACGCCCGCCATTGGGGCACCGGAGACGGTGTTGCGGCCGCAGCCCGTGGTCGGGGGGCTGGCCCCGCGGCCTGTGGCGACGCGGCTGCAGCCCCGGCAGGGGCCGCAGACCATCCTGCGCGAGGCCGAGGTACCGCCCCATCGCCTGGAGCAGACGCGCGCGCTGCTGGTCGAACTGAAGGCGCAGCCCACCCCCCAGCAGGCGATCTCCATCGACCTGCCGGCCGACGTGCTGTTCGACTTCGACCAGGCGCAACTGCGCCCCGATGCCGCGCCGTCCATCGCCAAGGCGGCGGAGCTCATCCGCAGCTATCCGGAGGCTCCCTTGACGGTGGTCGGGCACACGGACGCCAAGGGAACGGACGCCTACAATGACGCCCTGTCGCTGCGGCGTGCGCAGGCGGTGGCCGATGCGCTGCAGCGGGCAGCGGGGCGCAAAGCCGCCACCCAGGGCATGGGCAGGCGCCAGCCCGTCGCCCCCAATGCCACACCCGAGGGCCGGGACGATCCGGAAGGCCGACAACGGAACCGGCGCGTGCAGATCCTCATCGGCCTGCCCTCCGGGAGCTGAGCCATGGCATTGATCCCCTGTCCGGAATGCAGCCGTCAAGTGCAGTATGCGTGCTCGCCTACCTTTTGTTCACCGGCGGCTGAGCGCTCCTACTGCGGCGCTGGCATGGATGGCGGCGCAAAGCTGTCGCGGAAGGTGAATACCACCGAGCTGAAGAACATTGCCGCCAGCATCAGCGCCGTGCCCATCATCACGCCGCCGGCGAAGCCGATGCCCAGTCCGAGGCCCGACAGGAGCGCGACCACCAGACTGACCCCCATCCCGGCGGCGACGAAGACCCCCATCCAGGACAGGCCGTAGACCGTGAGCGCCCCCAGGTTGCGCAGGCAGGCGACGATGCTGAAGAACAGCGATTTGACCGGCGGCACGCCGTGCCAGTGCACCAGCGCCGGCGCGTGCCAGAACAGCAGCGACAGCGGCACGTAGAGCAGCAGCGAGACCCACATGGCGGCCTGGAAGCTGCCCGACTGGGCGATCTCGCGCGTCATGGGCTCGCCCCCCATGTACACGCGCGCGAACTGGCCGCCGTCGATCAGCGCCGTCAGGCCCATGATCAGCAGGAAGCCGCCGGCGTACAGGGCGCCCAGCGTGAGCATGGCGTGCATGCGCTCGCGCCCGGTGCGAAAGGCCACCAGCAACAGCGTCGGCGTGGGTATGCGGCCCTGGCTGGCTTCGGCGGCGGCGACCATCATGGCCAGCGTGGCCGAAGGCAGCAGCGCCAGCGCCACGGCCGGGCCGACCAGCGGCAGTACGCTGGCCAGCGACATGGCGGCCATGCACAGGAAGAACAGCGCGGACAGGGCCATGGGCTGGCGCCAGAAGACCCGGATGCCGGTGCGGGTCCATTCCAGCCCCGTGCGCGCAGGGACGATGTTCAGTTTCATGAAGGCGGCTTCACAGGAAGAAGGCAGGGCCCGCGCCGGCGCGTGGGCCCGCCGGGAACTGTAACCCAGGGCATGGCGCCGCCATGGGCGCCGCGCGGCCCTCTCAAGGGGGCGGCACGGGGTGCGCCACCCGCTCGCGCAGTACCCGCTCGAAGTGCGTGGGGTCGTGCGGCTTGAGCAGGCTCGCCTCGCGTGGCAAGTACCAGTCCCACAGGCGCGAGACCCAGAAGCGCAACGCGCCGGCGCGCAGCATGGCCGGCAGCAGGCTGCGCTCGGCGCCGGTCAGTGGGCGTACGCCCTGGTAGGCATCCAGCAGGGCGGCGGCGCGCACCGGTTCGTGCGCCCCCGTGGGCAGGTCGATGCACCAGTCGTTGAGCGCCACCGCCAGGTCGAACAGCCAGGTGTCCACGCCCGCGAAATAAAAGTCGAAGACGCCCGTGAGGCGCTCGCCTTCGAACATGACGTTGTCGCGGAACAGGTCGGCGTGCACCGGGCCACGCGGCAGGGCGGCGTATTCGCTCGATGCCGCGACGTGGTTCTGGTAGGCCAGCTCGGCGCGCAGCAGCTCGGCCTGGGGCGGCTGCAGGTGCGGCAGGATGACGGGCACGGTCTCGTTCCACCAGTCCAGCCCGCGCAGGTTGGGCTGGGTTCGGCCGTAGTCGCGCGCCGCCAGGTGCATGCGCGCGAGCATCTCGCCGACGGCCGCGCAGTGCACCGCCTGGGGTGCGAGCTGGCTGCTGCCCGCCAGCCGGGTGGCGAGCGACGCGGGCTTGCCGACGACGCTGTGCAGGATCTCGCCTTTGCGGTCCGCCTGCGGGTCCGGCACGGGAATGCCAGCCTGCGCCAGGTGTTTCATCAAATGGAGGTAGAAGGGCAGCTGTTCGGCCGTGAGGCGCTCGAACAGCGTGAGCACGAATTCACCGCCCTCGCAGCTGACGAAGTAGTTGGTGTTCTCGATGCCGCCCTGGATGCCCGTGAGCGAGAGCAGCTTGCCCAGGCCCAGGCGGCGCAGCAGGGCGCGCGCCTCCTGGGGGGAGACTTCGGTGTAGACGGCCATCGGTGGGCAGGAAGGAGGGGGTCGCCGGAGTGTTGGGTTCGCGAAGCAGGAAAGTGCGGGCGGCCCGGCGCGCAGGCTGCGCCGGGTTTTCGCCGCTCAGAAGCGCCCGAGGTTCCAGACGCGCGGCGCCTTGATGGTGTCGGCCGCGTCCAGGTTGCCCGGGCGCGCGCGGGCGCCGTCATGGGCGCGCACTTCGTAGGCCGGCAGGGCGGCGCCCGTCTTGGGCTGCACGGTGATGACCTGGGTCTGCCCGCCCACGCGCAGCTCGTCCACGCGGCTGCCCGCGTCCTCGACCACGATGCGCTGCACGCGCTGGTTGCGGCGCCCCTCGAGGGGCTCGCGCTGCTCGGACGGCGTGAGCGCGGCATCGGGGGGCGGGGCCGCCGGTGGGACCTGGCTCTGGGCCAGGGCGGGACCGGCCGCCAGGGCCAGCAGCAGGGGGGCAGAAAAGGAGCGGACGCGCATGGCAGGGATTGTAGGCGGCGGCGCGCCTTCAGTTCGGGCGCTGGCCGGCGCGTTCCGCGTCCACGGCCTGCTGCACCACCCGGTAGAAGTCCTCGCGCGCCGGCAGGGCCTCGGGGTCGCGCGCGCCGCCGCCCCAGTTGCCGTTGGTGACGATGACCAGCTCGCGCTGCGGGTCGATGAAGATGCCCTGGCCGAAGATGCCGCGGGCGGCGAAGCTGCCGTCGTCGTAGGTCCACCACTGGTAGCCGTAGCCGCGCCCGGGCTGGCCGATGTCGGCCTGCTTGCGGGTCGCTTCCTGCAGCCAGCCCTCGGGCACGATGCTCTGGCCGCCGATGCGCGCGCCTTCCAGGATGAACTGGCCGAAGCGCGCATAGTCGCGCGGCGCCGCCTGGATGCAGCAGCCGCTGATCTCCAGCCCGGTCTTGCTCAGGATCCAGGTGCCCTGCTGCTCCATGCCGATCGGGCGCCAGACCTTCTCCTCCAGGTACTGCGCGAGCGGCTTGCCGGTGGCGCGCGCCACCAGCACCCCGACCAGGTTGGTCTCGCCGGTGCTGTAGTTCCAGCGCTCGCCCGCCGGAGCGGCGCGCGGCAGCTGGCGCATGTAGCTCACCAGCGCGTCCACGCCCGGCTCGGGCACGTGGTTGTTGAAGCGCGCCACATCCGACTGCGGATCGGCGTAGTCCTCGTTCCAGGCGACGCCCGAGGTCATGGACAGCAGCTGGCGCACGCTCACGTCGTCGTAGGCCGAGCCCCGCATCTCCGGGATGTAGGTGCTCACGCGGTCGTCCAAGCTCTTGATGAAGCCGTCCTTGAGGGCCGCGCCCACCAGCGTCGAGGTAAAGGACTTGGCGACCGAGAAGCTGGTCCAGCGCCCGTCCCCGTCGAAGCCCAGGCCATAGCGCTCCAGGCGCAGCTTGCCGCCCTGCAGGATGAGGAGGGCGGCGCTGCGCTGCGCCTGCAGGTAAGCGTCCACGTCCAGGGGCAGCGCCAGCGGCTCGCCGGCCGGCAGGGGGCGGGGCGCATCGCCGGTGTGCATGGTGTGCCACTTGGCGAGCACCGGCAGCCGGTCCATGGCGCGGAAGGCCGCATCGCGCTGGTCCTGGCTCCAGAACAGCAGGTCGCGGTTGGTCGGCAGGCTCTTGAGCAGGCCGCGGGTTTCCTTGTCCAGGCTGGCCCAGCCGGCGCCGGCCGCCAGGACCAGCACGGCCAGGGTGGACAGCGCGATGGTGCGCAATCGCATGGGTGTCTCCTTGCAGAATGGTTCGTCTCCGCGCGGGCGTGCCTGGGATGCCACCGGCGCGGGATGAGGATGATTGTGCCGCCTGCCCGGGCCGGCCCCGGTGTGGGCAAAATGCTCCCATGAGCGACGCCTCCCAAACCCTGCTGCTGGTCGACGGCTCCAGCTACCTGTACCGCGCCTACCACGCCATGCCGGACCTGCGTGCCGTGCCGGGCGACCCGTCCAGCCCCGCCACCGGCGCCATCCGCGGCATGGTCACCATGCTGACCGCGCTGCGCAGGGACGTGCCGGCGAGCTACGCCGCCTGCGTGTTCGACGCCAGCGGCCCGACCTTCCGCGACGCGCTGTACCCCGATTACAAGGCGAACCGCGCCGCCATGCCGGATGACCTGCGCGCGCAGGTGGCGCCCATCCACGAGGTGGTGCGGCTGCTCGGCTGGCCGCTGCTGTGCGTCGAAGGGGTGGAGGCCGACGACATCATCGGCACGCTGGCGCGCCACGCCGCCGGCCAGGGCATGCGGGTGCTGATCGCCAGCGGCGACAAGGACCTGTCGCAGCTGGTGGACGAGCGCGTGACGGTCGTCGACACCATGAGCGGCAAGCGGCGCGACGTGGCCGGCGTGACGGCCGAGTTCGGGGTGCCGCCGGCGCTGATGGTGGATTTCCAGACGCTGGTGGGCGATGCGGTGGACAACGTGCCGGGCGTGCCCAAGGTGGGCCCCAAGACCGCCGCCAAGTGGCTGCTCGAACACGGCTCGCTCGACGGCCTGATCGCGCACGCCGACCGCATCAAGGGCGTGGCGGGCGAGAACCTGCGTGCCGCGCTCGACTGGCTGCCCAAGGGGCGCGAGCTGGTCACCATCCGCACGGATTGCCCGCTCGATGAGGCGTTGCCTGGCTTTCCCGGGAGCATGCAGGCGCTGCAGCAGGGAGAGGAGCAGGTCGATGGCCTGCGGGCCTTCTACGAGCGCTATGGATTTCGCACGCTGGCGCGCGCACTGGAGGCGGGCGCGGCCGGGCCCGAAACCGGCAGCCAGGCCGCCACTGAGGTCGCCCAGGCGGCGCAGCAGCGCGAGGTGGCCTACGAGACGATCCTCGATTGGGAGCACCTCGATCGGTGGCTCGAGCGCCTGCGCGCGGCGCCCCTGGTGGCGCTCGATACCGAGACCACCTCGCTGGACGAGCTGCGCGCGCGCATCGTCGGCCTGAGCTTCAGCGTGGAGCCGGGCAGCGCCGCCTACATCCCGCTCGCGCACGACGGGCCGGGCGCGCCCGAGCAGCTGCCCTTGGACGAAGTGCTGGCGCGCCTCAAGCCCTGGCTGGAGGACCCGGCCGCGCCAAAACTGGGCCAGCACGTCAAGTACGACCGCCACGTGCTCGCCAACCACGGCATCGAGGTGCGCGGCTACGTGCACGACACCATGCTGCAAAGCTATGTGCTGGAGGTGCACAAGCCGCACAACCTGGCAAGCCTCGCCGAGCGCCACACCGGGCGCACCGGGCTGTCGTACGAGGACCTGTGCGGCAAGGGCGCCAAGCAGATCCCGTTTTCCCAGGTGGCGGTCGAGCAGGCCGCGGCCTATGCCTGCGAGGACTCGGACCAGACACTGGACGTGCACCGCGTGCTGTGGCCGCAGCTGGAGCGCGAGCCGAAGCTGCGCGGCATCTATGAGCTCGAGATCGCCTGCAGCGAGACGCTGTTTCGCATCGAGAGGAACGGCGTGCTGGTCGATGCCGAGCTGCTGGCGCAGCAGAGCCATGAGCTGGGCCAGCGCATCGTGGCACTGGAGCAGCAGGCCTACGAGCTCGCCGGCCAGCCTTTCAACCTGGGGTCCCCGAAGCAGCTGGGCGAGATCTTCTTCGACAAGCTGGGCATGCCGGTCATCAAGAAGACCGCCACCGGGGCGCGCTCGACCGACGAGGAGGTGCTGGAAAAGCTCGCCGAGGACTACCCGCTGCCGGCCAAGCTGCTGGAGCACCGCAGCCTGTGCAAGCTCAAGGGCACGTACACCGACAAGCTGGGCCAGTTGGCCGATCCGCGCACCGGCCGCGTGCACACGCACTACGCACAGGCCGTGGCGGTGACCGGGCGCCTGTCGAGCAACGAGCCCAACCTGCAGAATATCCCCATCCGCACGGCCGAGGGCCGGCGCATCCGCGAGGCCTTCGTCGCGCCGGCCGGCCGCCTGATCGCCAGCTGCGACTACAGCCAGGTCGAATTGCGCATCATGGCGCACATCAGCGGCGACGAGGCGCTGCTGCGCGCCTTCCAGGAGGGGCTGGACGTGCACCGCGCGACCGCGGCCGAGGTGTTCGGCGTGGCGCTCGATCAGGTGAGCAGCGAACAGCGCCGCTATGCCAAGACCATCAACTTCGGACTGATCTACGGCATGAGCAGCTTCGGCCTGGCCAAGGCGCTGGGCATCGGCAACTCGGCCGCGAAGAACTACATCGACCGCTATTTCGAGCGCTACCCCGGCGTCAAGCGCTACATGGACCGCACCCGGCTGGAAGCCAAGGAGCGCGGCTACGTGGAGACGGTGTTCGGCCGGCGGCTGGTGCTGCCTGAGATCAACTCGCCCAACGGCCCGCGCCGCGCCGCTGCCGAGCGCGCCGCCATCAACGCGCCCATGCAGGGCACGGCGGCCGACCTGATCAAGATGGCCATGGTGCAGGTGCAGGAGCGGCTCGACCGCGACAGGCCCGAGGTGCTGATGGTCATGCAGGTGCACGACGAGCTGGTCTTCGAGCTGCCCGAGGCCGAGGCGGACTGGGTGCGACAGGAGATTCCGCGCATCATGGCGGGGGTGGCCGAGCTGAAGGTGCCGCTGGTGGCCGAGGTGGGGCTGGGGCGCAACTGGGACGAGGCGCATTGAGATGGCGGGGCCCAGCGAGCTGTCGGGTCCGCGGGCACGGGGGACCTGTCTGGATCCGGAGCGCATCCGCGCCATCACCCTGGACCTGGACGACACGCTCTGGCCGGTCTGGCCGACCATCGCCCACGCCGAGGCGCGGCTGCAGGCCTGGCTGGGCGTGCATGCGCCGGCGGCGCAGCAGCTGGGCGCGCGGCGCGGGGTGCTGCGCGCCATCCGCGCGCAGGTGCAGGCGGAGCACGCGGGGCGGGCGCACGACCTGAGCCTGCTGCGGCGCGAGGCGATCCGGCAGCTGCTTTGCCAGGCCGGCGAGGACCCGGCGCTCGCCGAGGAGGCCTTCGAGGTGTTCCTGGCGGCGCGTCAGGAGGTCGCGCTGTTCGACGACGCGCTGCCGGCGCTGGAATTGCTGGCCAGCCGCTGGCCGCTGGTGGCACTCAGCAACGGCAACGCGGACGTGCGGCGGATCGGCGGACTGGATCGCTTCTTCCATGCCGCCGTGAGCGCCTGCGATGCCGGCGTTGCCAAGCCCGATGCGCGCATCTTCCAACAGGCCGCGGCGGCGGCGGGCGTGAGGCCGGAGCAGGTGCTGCACGTGGGCGACGATGCGCTGCTCGATGCGCAGGGCGCGTTGGACGCGGGCATGCAGGCCGTGTGGCTGCGCCGCACCCCGCAGCAGCTGCCCCCGGCGCAGCGCCCGGCGGCCGCGCACGATCCGGCGCCGGCCGCGGTGGCGCCCGACTGCCCCGAGGTCATCGATCTGCACGCCCTGTGCAGGCTGCTGGGGCTGGTCTAGACTGGGGCGCCGGCAACCGCTGCCGGCACGGCGCCGGCACCACCGGGTTTCCTGTCCCATGACCTTCGAGCGAGACCATGCCACGTTCCCTTCCCTTCCTGCCCCAGGTGCGTTCCATCCCGGCCACCCAGCCGCTGTCCTGGCTGGCGCGTGGCTGGCAGGACATGTGCCGCGTCGGCTGGCTCAGCCTGACGCATGGCGCTGCGCTGGCGCTCTTCGGCTTGCTGATTGCCGCCGTGGCGCGCGATCGGTTCTGGCTGCTGGTGGGGGCGCTGTCGGGCTTCCTGGTGGTGGCGCCGGTGCTGGCCACGAGCTTCTACGTGCTCAGCCGCGCGCTGGAGCGGGGCGAGCCTGCCGATGCCGGCACGGTGCGGCGCACCTGGCTGTTCTGGCAGCACAGCCACCGCGGTGCGCGCTGGGGCAATGACTACTGGTGTTTGGTACAGTTTGGCGCTTTGCTGGCGCTCGCCGGCACCGGCTGGGTGCTGACCTCCGCCGCGCTGATTACGCTGCTGGCGCCAACCCCGGTGCTGCAGCCCGCGGATTTCCTGAACCACGTGGTGCTGGCGCCCGACAGCCGCCTGTTCCTGCTGTGGCTGGGCCTGGGCAGCCTGCTGGCGGCGCCAATCTTCGCCTCCAGCGTGGTCGCCATCCCGCTGCTGCTGGACCGGCAGGCGACGTTGCGGCAGGCGGTCCTGACCAGTTGGCAGGTGGTGCTCGCCAACCCGTTCGCGATGGCGCTGTGGGCGGCCCTGCTGCTGGCGCTCACCCTGCTGGGCTCGGCCGCCTTGTTGCTGGGCCTGGTGGTGGTGATGCCGGTGCTGGGCCATGCGAGCTGGCACGCCTACCGCGACCTGGTGGACGCCACCGGCCTGCCGCTGCGCGGGCCGATCGACCCGCCTGCGGCCGGGCGCCCGGGCAGGCAGGCATCCAACGGAATGGCATTGTGATTTTTGGTTTCACCGAAGCGCAGATCTCGGGTTTCTTCCTGACCTACGGGGTCGGCGCCTTCATCGTCTTCATGCTCTTCATCATCGGACAGCT
Organism: Melaminivora alkalimesophila; assembly: GCF_000282995.1. GTDB lineage: Bacteria > Pseudomonadota > Gammaproteobacteria > Burkholderiales > Burkholderiaceae_C > Melaminivora > Melaminivora alkalimesophila. The sequence continues at coordinate 3,185 of NZ_ALEE01000363.1, read as the reverse complement.
GGCCTGGGAGTCCAAGGCCGGGCGCTTCGGCGCTTTTGTGCTGTTCCTGGGGCTGGGCGTGGGCTTCATCGGCTATCTGGCGAAGATCGTCATCCAGTGGTGGCTGGAGCGTTAGGCTCTTCCTGTCGGCTCACTTGAGCGGAAACCCTTCTGCCGGCGCGTCCCGCATGACCTTGTCCGGCGTCATGGGCGTGCTGCGCAGGCGCTTGCCGGTGGCGTGAAAAATGGCATTGGCCACGGCTGCTGCCGTGCCCACGATGCCGATCTCGCCCACGCCCTTGGCGCCGATGCGGCTGACGATGCGATCGTCCTCGTGCACGAAGATCACGTCGATGTCGGGGATGTCGGCATTCGCCGCGACGTGGTATTCGGCCAGGTTGTGGTTCATGAAGCGGCCCAGCGCATGGTCGGTGTGCGTCTCCTCGTGCAGCGCCTGGCTGATGCCCCAGACCACGCCGCCGGTGATCTGGCTGCGCGCAGTGCGGGCGCTGATGATGCGCCCGGTGGCCACGGCGCTCACCACGCGCGTGACGCGCACCGTGCCCAGCTCCTCGTCCACGCAGACTTCGCAAAAGACGGCCGAGTGCACGGCGCGGATGTATTTCTTTTGCTTGAGCACGTTGGGCAGCAGCAGGTACTTGACGTCGATCTCGCTCCTGCCGGCCCGCGCCAGCAGCTGCGTGTAGGGCAGGGCGACTTCCGGGCGCATGCGCAGCCGGATGGCGCCGCCGGCAAATTCGACCTCGGAGAAGCGCGCGCCCTCGAAGCCCGCCCCTTGCACCTTGCGCGCCAGCTGCCACAGCTCGCGCTGGATCTTCTCGCACGCGCCGGCCACCGCCGAGCCGATGGTGGCCATGTGCGACGAGCCGCCCTCGATGGGCGCCACCGGCAGGTCGGAGTCGCCCAGCATGAAGCTGACCTGCTCCAGCGGCAGGCCCAGCGCGTCGGCCGCGAGCAGGCTCATGGCGGTGTAGGTGCCGGTGCCGATGTCGGTGGCGGCGCTGCCCACCACCAGGCGGCCGTCGGCGTGCAGCACGGCGCGCGCGCGGGCGAACATCTGCATGGCATCCCAGATGCCGGTGGCCATGCCCCAGCCGACCAGCTCGCGGCCGCGGCGCATGGAGCGCGGCGCGGGCGGCCTCTGGCTCCAGCCAAAGCGCTCGGCGGCTTTTTCATAGCAGGCGCGCAGCTCCTTGGTGGAGTAGGGCAGGTCCTTGCTCGCGTCGTGCTCGGTGTAGTTCTTCAGGCGCAGCGCGAGCGGGTCCATGTGCAGCGCATACGCCAGCTCGTCCATGGCGATCTCTAGCGCATAGACGCCGTGCGCCGCGCCGGGCGCGCGCATGTCGATGGGCGTGTACTGGTCCAGCGGCACCAGCTGGTACTTCAGCCGCACGTTGTCGCACTGGTACAGCTGGCCCGACCAGTTGACCACCACCTCCACGTAGTCCTCGAAGCGCGAGGTCTCGGCAATCGCCTCGTGCACCACGGCGCGCAGCGTGCCGTCGGCGTCGGCCGCCAGCTTCACGCGCTGCCAGGTCTCGGGCCGGTGGCCGAAGGTGAACTGCTGCTGGCGCGTGAGCACCACGCGCACCGAGCGCTTGAGGTGCAGCGCCGCCATGGTGGCCAGCAGCAGGTTGTACTGCGGGCGCAGGCCCGAGCCGAAGGCGCCGCCGACGAAGGGGTTGCGCACCGTCACCTGGTCCTTGGAGAGGCCGAACACGCGCGAGACCAGCCAGCGGCAGTTCTGCGAGCCCTGGCTCTTGTCGTAGATGGTCAGGTGCCCGTCCTCGCCGTAAATCACGGTCGAGGCGTGCATCTCCATCGGGTTGTGGTGCTCCACGCCGCTGTAGAAGGTGGCGTCGATCTTCACCGGCGCCGCGTCCCAGGCTGCGTCCGCGTCGCCGCGCGGCTTCGGGGGCGGCGAATAGCCGGCCTTCAGGCGGCTGGGCTCGTGCGCGCGGGAAAGGTTGGCGACCGGGTTGGTCTCGTGCGGCTGTTCCTCGTACTCGATCGCCACCAGGCGCGCAGCCGCGCGAGCGGCCTCGAAGGTCTCGGCCACCACCAGCGCCACGGGCTGCGCGCTGTAGTGCACCTCGGCGTCCAGAAAGGGCTTGAAGGGGCTGCCGCCCGGGGCCGTCATGTCCTTGTAGAACAGGTCCATGGAGCGCACCTTGGGGCGGTTCTCGTGCGAGAGCACGTCCAGCACCCCCGGCACGGCCCGCGCCGCTGCGGTGTCGAGGCGCACGATGCGCCCGCGCGCGATGGTGCTGTTGACCACCACGCCGTAGGCGAGGTCTGGTGCGGCGTACTCGGCCGAATACAGCGCTTGGCCGGTCACTTTCAGGCGCCCGTCCACGCGCGCCACCGGCATGCCGATGCGCACCTCGCCGGTGCCGGGCTCGGCCACCGGCTGCTGGCTGCTCGGGTGGGAGGAGATCATGCGCCTTGCTCCTGGAAGATGTGGCCCGCCAGTTCGCCGGTGTTGGTGAGCTCGCCGTCGCGCGCCATCTCCAGCGCGCGCACGATGGCGCGGCGCGCCAGCGGGATCTTGAAGGCGTTGGTGCCGGGGCCGTTCTCGCTGCCCCAGGCGCGCGCGGGCGCCAGCAGCACGTCGGCCGCGCGCTCGAACACCGGCGTCTCGGGCGCCTGGCCTTCCAGCAGCGCCTCCGCCTCCGGGTCGCGCCAGGGCTTGTGCGCCACGCCGCCCAGCGCCAGGCGCGCATGGCGCATGCGGCCGGCTTCATCGAGCTCGAAGGCCGCGGCGACCGAGACCAGCGCGAAAGCGTAGGAAGCGCGCTCGCGGATCTTCAGGTAGGTGCTGTGCTGCGCGTAGCCGCGCGCGGGCAGCTCGATGTGCGTGATGAGCTCGTCGGCTTCGATCGTTGCGTCGCGCTGCGGCTCGCCCTCCGGCAGGCGGTGGAAGTCGGCGAAGGGGATGGCGCGCGCGCCGCGCGTGGACTGCACGTGCACGACCGCCTCCAGCGCCGCCAGTGAGGTTGCCCCTGAAAACTGGAGTTCTTAACCCTTGTTGAAAATACCGACAAGGAGTTCAGAGATGAGTGACAAGCAGGTGCGTGCGCAGTACACGCGAGAGTTCAAGCAGGAGGCTGTTCGGCAGGTCCGCTCGGGTCAGGCGATTGCGGTGGTGGCCAAGGTGCTGGGCATTCCCAAAGCGAGCCTGGGCA
>NZ_ALEE01000362.1 GCF_000282995.1 Melaminivora alkalimesophila | reverse complement strand
GTGCTGCCGGGCAGCGCGCTGCGCCAGAACCTGTGGTCGCAGGTGCGCGGCGCGGTCCTGACCTCGGCCACGCTCACCAGCTGCGGCCAATTCGACTTCTTCCTGCGCGAGGCGGGCCTGGCGGGCGATGAGGCCGTGACCACCCTGGCGGTGGACAGCCCTTTCGACTACGCCCGGCAGGGCACGCTGGTGGCCCACGAGACACGCGCCGAGCCCCGCGATGCCCAGGCCTTCACGGCCGAGATGGTCGAGGCGCTGCTGACCGACCTGGCGCAGGTCGAGGCCGGTGCGCTGGTGCTGTTCACCTCGCGCGAGCAGATGCGCCGCGCCGTCGAAGAACTGCCCACCGCGCTGCGCCCCGTGGTGCTGGTGCAGGGGCAACTGCCGCGGCGCGAACTGCTCGCGCGCCACCGCGAGCGCGTGGGCGGGGGGCTGCCGTCCATCATCTTCGGGATGCAGTCCTTCGGCGAGGGCCTGGACCTGCCGGGCGCGCTGTGCGAGTCGCTGTTCATCACCAAACTGCCCTTCGCGCCGCCGGACGATCCGGTGAGCGAGGCGCGCGCGGAATGGCTGCGCGCGTCCGGGCGCGACCCTTTCACCGAACTGGTGGTGCCGGCGACCGCGATCCGGCTGGCGCAGTGGGTGGGCCGGGCGATCCGCACGGAAGAGGACCGGGCGCAGGTGCACTGCTACGACAAGCGGCTGGTGCGCACCGGCTACGGCCAGCGGCTGCTGACCGGCCTGCCGCCCTTCACGCTCGAGCGGCGCGCCCGCTGATCCCGACGGCGTCGGACGTGCCCCACAGCGGCGCTGGCCCGGCGCCGACCCGCTCGCGCGCCCTGGCTTCGTAGAGTGGCAAGCAGGCGCGCCAGACGCGCCGTCCACCGCTTTCCCACCCTCCCGGAGCCCGCATGACCCCCGAGAACGACACCCCCCACGCCGCGCTGTTTCGCCGCATCA
>NZ_ALEE01000361.1 GCF_000282995.1 Melaminivora alkalimesophila | reverse complement strand
GAGCTGCACGAGCGGCTGGCGGCCGACAGCCAGGTGGCCCTGAGCTACGCCGACCCGGGCGAGGACTGCTACGTCTCCGTGTCCGGCACGGCCGCGTTCATCGAGGATGCGGCGCGCAAGGAAGACCTGTGGACGCCCATGGCCAAGGCCTGGTTCCCCGACGGCCCGGGCAGTCCCGACCTGGTGCTGCTGGCCGTGCACATCCAGCACGCCGAGTACTGGGACGTGCCGGAGAGCAAGCTCACGCAGCTCTACAAGATGGCGACGGCCGCCATGACGGGCGAGCGACCCAAGGCCTTGGGCGAGCACCGCGAACTGGACCTGTGACACCGCAGGCAACCCCATCCCACTTCAGGAGGAAATCCATGCACCCGCAGAACGTGAACACCGACGAGGATGTTTCCCCAACCACCGGCAAGCCCCAACCGGGCGACCAGGCCACGCAGGAGGCCACGGCCGAGCAAACGCAGAACAAGGAATCCGCCCAGCGCCGCGACCTGGAGAGCAACATCGGCAGCGACAACCAGACCATGGAGCGGCGCGGCGCGAACCTGGACAAGTTCTGACGCCCCTGGGCCGCTTGGCCTGTGCAGGGCGGCGGGGTTGCGCCGCAGCCCACTCCAGCTGCTACCCTCGGGGCCATGCGCCCCCGCCGTGACTTTCCTTCCCTGCCCGCCGCATGCGGGGCACTGGCCGCTGCGCTGCTGCTGGTCGGCTGCGCCGCGCCCACTTCGCGCCCGGCACGCGCGCCCGCTTCCTATTCTCAGCTGTCGCCCGAGCAATCGCGCGACATCGCCATCCACGCGCTCGGCCTGGTCGGCACGCCCTACCGCTATGGCGGCAACACGCCCGAGGGCGGCTTCGACTGCAGCGGCCTGATCGGCTACGTC
>NZ_ALEE01000360.1 GCF_000282995.1 Melaminivora alkalimesophila | reverse complement strand
CGGCTACGTCTACACCAGCCGCGCCGGCGTGGCGCCGCCGCGCACCGTGGCGCAGCTCAGCGGCTTCGGCCAGAGCGTCGCGCCGGGCGAGCTGCGCACCGGCGACCTGGTGGTGTTCGGGCGCGGGCGCCCCTCGCACGCCGGCATCTATGTCGGCGAAGGGCGCTTCGTGCATGCGCCGTCCAGTGGCGGCACGGTGCGCCTGGACCGCCTGGACTCGCGCTACTGGGCCCAGCAGAACGCGCGCTTTCGGCGCCCCTGAGCCGCCCCCGAACCGCGCCGCCAGTGCGCCGTAAGCCAGCGGCCAGCCGGGGGCGCGACAATGTGCCCCACCATGAACCGTCCCGCCCGCTCCCCCTCTCCCGACCTCGGCACGCACGACACCACGCGCATCGACGATCTGCGCATCGGTGCGGTGCGTCCCCTCATCACGCCCGCACTGCTGCAGGAATGGCTGCCCACGCCGCAGGCCGCCCAGGCCCTGGTGGAGTCGAGCCGCAGCGCCATCGCGCGGGTGCTCGCTGGCCAGGACGATCGGCTGATCGTCGTGGTCGGCCCCTGCTCGATCCACGACCGCGACGAGGCCCTGGAATACGCCCGCCGCCTCAAGGCCGAGGCCGACGCGCTGGCGGGCGAGCTGCTGGTCGTGATGCGCGTGTACTTCGAGAAGCCGCGCACCACGGTCGGCTGGAAGGGTTTCATCAACGACCCGCACCTGGACGGCAGCTTTGCCATCAACGACGGCCTGGAGCGGGCGCGCGCGCTGCTGCTGGACATCCTGGCGCTGGGCCTGCCGGTGGGCACGGAGTTCCTCGACCTGCTCAGCCCGCAGTTCATCAGCGACCTGGTGAGCTGGGGCGCGATCGGCGCGCGCACCACCGAGAGCCAGAGCCACCGGCAGCTGGCCAGCGGCCTGTCGTGCCCGGTCGGCTTCAAGAACGGTACGGATGGCGGCGTGCAGGTGGCGGCCGATGCGATCCTCGCCGCCCGCGCGCCGCACGCCTTCATGGGCATGACCAAGATGGGCCAGGCCGCCATCTTCGAGACGCGCGGCAACCACGACTGCCACGTCATCCTGCGCGGCGGCAAGGTGCCCAACTATGGCGCTGCCGACGTGGCGGCGGCCTGCGCGCTGCTGGCCAAAAGCGGTCTGCGCGAGCAGGTCATGATCGATCTGTCGCACGCCAACAGCAGCAAGCAGCACGCGCGCCAGATCGAGGTCGGGCGCGACGTGGCGGCGCAGATCGCGGCCGGCGACGCGCGCATCACCGGCGTGATGATCGAGAGCCACCTGGAGGAGGGGCGCCAGGACATCGTGCCGGGCCAGCCGCTGCGGCCTGGGGTGTCGGTCACGGACGCCTGCATCGGCTTCGACCAGACGGTGCCGCTGCTGGCCGAACTGGCGGCCGCGGTGCGTGCGCGGCGGGCGGC
>NZ_ALEE01000359.1 GCF_000282995.1 Melaminivora alkalimesophila | reverse complement strand
GCGGGCGGCCGCTGGCGCGGCGCGCGGCTGAGCCCTGGCCCCGTGGTCGGGATCGCATGGACCGGCGAACGGTGTACCATGTCCCCGACGCCGTCCCCACCCCGCGGACGGCCCTGCCGACCTCCCAGCCATGCAGCCGCACCGCAACGCCCCGTCGCGTGAACGTCCCGCCGCGCTCCGGCGCGCCCCTTCAGCGGCCGGACTTCCCGGCATCGGTCGAGGTGCCCCAGCGCCATGAGCGCGCAGGGTCACCCGCCACCGCCGCACGAAGACGCCCAGTCCCTGCACTTGGCAGGGCAGCAGGCACGGGCCCAAGCACATGCCCTGCTGCTGCAGATGCAGCAGGCCGCGCGCTTTGGCCAGCCCATGTGGGTATGCGCCCAGGACAGCCTCGGACTGCTGGCCGCCAACCAGGCCATGGCGCACTGCTACGGCTACGGCGAGCAGGAGCTGCGGTCCCTGGACATGCGCCTGCTGTGGCCGCCGGCACAGCGCGCCGGGGTGGAGGCGGCCATGCAACGGGCTGCCCGCACGGGCGCACTCACGCCGTGGCGGCATGTGCGCAAGGACGGCACGCACATCGACGTGGAGGCAGTGGTCGGAGCGTCCCTGCTGGACGGCCGGCCTGTCTGGCAGGTGCTGGCCAGCGACGTGACCGAGCGCCGCCGCGTCGAGGACGAACTGGCACGCCTGCACCGCGCCTGGCGCCTGCGCAGCGCCTGCAGCGAGCTGCTGGTGCGCGCCACTTCCGAGGAAGAGCTGCTGCAGGCCGTGTGCCGGCTGACGCTGGAGGTGGGCGGCTATTCGCTCGCCTGGGTCGGCATGGCGCGTAGCGATGCGCGCAAGAGCATCGACATCGTCGCCAGCGCGGGCGGGCACGAACAGCACTTGGCGCAGCTGCGCCTGAGCTGGTCGCCAGCCGATCCGCAAGGGCGCGGGCCGGCCGGCAAGGCGGTGCGCAGCGGCCAGCCGGTGTTCGTGCGCGACCTGGCGGCTTCCCGCCATTCCGATCCTTGGTCGCGCGCCATGGTGCGCGAGGGCTTTCACGCCGTGGTCTGCCTGCCGCTCAAGCGCGGCGACCGCAGCTTCGGGCTGCTCTACCTGTACGCGCCCGAAGTGCTGCGCATCGGCCAGGAGGAGATGCAGCTGCTGGAATCGCTTGCGGCCGATCTGGCCTTTGGCATCCACAGCCTGCGTGCACGCGCCGAGCAGCTGCGCCTGCAGGCCATCTTGCTGAAGGTGGCGGCCGCGGTCTCCGATGGCACAGGCACGCAGTTCTTCGAACGCCTGGCACACAACATGGCCGGCGCGCTCGGCGCGCAGCTGGCGTGCGTTGCACGGCTGCTGCCCGGGGCCGCGGGCGCGCCGCGCCGAATAAGGACGCTCTCCCACGTCTGCCACGGAGAGGTGCAGCCCAACGGCGAGTACCCCCTGGAAGGCACGCCGAGCGCGCAGCTGCTGGTGCACCGGCAGTTCGTCGTCGCCGACCACGCGGCCGCCCTCTATCCCCATGCGCCGTTGTTGGCACGCGCCGGTGCGCGCAGCTACGTCGGCCAGCAACTGGCGGACCACGAGGGCACGCCCATCGGGCTGCTGTTCGTGATGTTCGATCAGCCCCTGGAGAGCACGCAGTTCGTGGTGCACACGCTGCAGATCTTCGGCGCGCGCGCCACCGCCGAGCTCGAGCGCCAAGCGGCCGACGCCCACATCCGGCGCCAGGCCTCGCTGCTGGACAAGGCGCGCGACGCCATCATCGTGCGCGACCTGCAGCAGCGCGTGACCTACTGGAACCGCGCGGCCGAGCGCCTGTACGGCTGGCACGGCGAAGAAGTGCTGGGGCGCACCGTCACCGATCTCATCTACCGCGACCCATCGGCCTTCGACCGGGCCATGGAGCACGTGCTGCAGCAGGGCGAGTGGAGCGGCGAGCTGCTGCACCGCAACCGCGCCGGCGACCCCCTGGAGGTGGAGAGCCGCTGGACGCTGGTGCGCGACGAGCGCGGCGCGCCGGAAGCGGTCCTGACGATGAACACCGACATCCGCCAGCGCAAGGCCAGCGAACGCGAGATCCAGCGCCTGGCCTTCTTCGATGCGCTCACCGGCCTGCCCAACCGCCTGCAGCTGATGGAGCGCATCGGCGACGAGCTGGGCGCCGGCGGGCACGGCGCGCTGCTGATGATCGACCTGGACAACTTCAAGACCCTCAACGACACCCTGGGGCACGACCAGGGCGACCAGCTGCTGCAGCGGGTGGCCGGGCGGCTGGGGGCGTGCGCCGCCGCCACGGACACGGTGGCGCGCATCGGCGGCGACGAGTTCGTGGTGCTGGCGCGTGCCGACGAGGGGTTCGCCGCGGAGCGTGCCCGCCAACTGGGCGAGCAGGTGCTGGCCCGGCTGTCGGTCCCCTACGCCCTGGACGCGTACCGGGTGCGCAGCACCCCGAGCATCGGCGTTGCCCTGTACGGCGCCGCCCCGACCAGCGTGGGCGAGCTGCTCAAGCAGGCGGAGATGGCGATGTACGAGGCCAAGCGGGCCGGGCGCAGCACGCTGCGCTTCTTCGACCCGCAGATGCAGCGCGCCGTGGACGAACGCGCGCAGCTGGAGGCCGGCCTGCGCGATGCGCTCGCCCACCGGGAATTCCTGCTGGTCTACCAGCCGGTCATGGGCCCGGGCGAGGAGGTGCGCGGCGTCGAGGCGCTGGTGCGCTGGGCGCACCCGCAGCGCGGCATGGTCTCGCCCGCGCAGTTCATTCCGCTGGCCGAGGAAACCGGCCTGATCCTGCCGCTCGGACGCTGGGTGCTGCACACGGCCTGCAGCCTGCTCGCGCAGTGGCAGCACCAGAGCGCGCGTGCCCACCTGACGGTGGCGGTGAACGTCAGCTCGCGCCAGTTCCGCGATGCCGGCTTCGTGGATGAAGTCCTGCGCGTGCTGGCCGAGACCGGGGCGCCTGCCGCTCGCCTGAAGCTGGAGCTGACCGAGAGCCTGCTGGTGGAGGACGTGCCGGCGACCATCGCCACCATGGAGGCGCTGTGCGCGCACGGCGTGGGTTTTGCGCTGGACGATTTCGGCACCGGCTATTCCTCGCTCGCCTACCTCAAGCGCATGCCGCTGGCGCAGCTGAAGATCGACCAGAGCTTCGTGCGCGACCTGCTGAGCGACCCGAGCGACGCCGCCATCGTGCGCACCATCATCGCGCTGGCGGCCAGCCTGGACCTGGAAGCGGTCGCCGAGGGCGTGGAGACCGCCGAGCAGCGCGAATGGCTGGCAGCGGCCGGCTGCAGCGGCTACCAGGGCTACCACTTCAGCCGGCCGCTGCCGCGGGACCGG
>NZ_ALEE01000358.1 GCF_000282995.1 Melaminivora alkalimesophila | reverse complement strand
CTGCCGCGGGACCGGCTCGAGCGCTGGCTGGACGGCGCGCCACCCGTGTAGCGACATCCCCCGCGCCAGCCCTCAGAACGGCCAGAAGACCGGGATGAAGACCACCCCCGCCAGCCAGAAAATGAGGTTCAGGGGCGCTCCCACTTTCAGGAAATCCGCAAAGCGGTAGCCGCCGGCGCTGTAGACCATGGTGTTGGTCTGGTAGCCCACGGGCGTCAGGAAGCTGGTCGAGGCGGAGAAAGTGACGGCGATCAGGAAAGGCGTGGCGTCGGCCTCGAGCAGGCGCGCGGTGGAGACCGCGATCGGCGTGAGCAGCACCGCCGCCGCCGCGTTGCTCATCATCTCGCCGAGCAGCAGCGCCATCAGGTAGAGCACCGCCAGCACGACGTAGGGCCCGTAGCCCCCCACCAGCCCCAGCGTGTGTTCCACCAGGAACTGCGCCGCGCCGCTGTTGCTGAAGGCCGTGCCCAGCGGCAGCAGCCCCGCCATCAGCAGCAGGATGCGCCCGTCGATGGCGTCGTACATGTTGTCCAGGTCGATGCAGCGCGCCAGCACCAGCGCCACCGCGCCCGCCACCGCGGCGATGGCGATGCTCACCCAGCCCAGCGCCGCCGAGGCCACCACCAGCGCCATGGTGGCCAGCGCGAAGGGCGCGCGCCAGCCCTTGGACAGCGGCGCGGCGCGCTCGGACAGCACGATGATGTTGGCATTGCTGCGCAGGCCCTGCAGCTGCGGCTCGGGCATCAGCACCAGCAGGATGTCGCCCACCGCCAGGTGCACGTCCTGCAGGTGCTCGCGCACGATCTGGCCGCGGCGCTGCAGGGCGAGGATCGAGCTTTCGCGGGGAAGGCGCCGGTCGATGGCCTGCAGCCGGTGGCCCAGCAGCGCCGAGTTGGGCGCGATCATGACCTCGGCGAGCACCTGCTTGTGCTCCTCCGGCGGATCGTCCATGTCGGGCTCCTCCCCGCGCTTGCGGGCGGCGCGGTTGTACTGCAGCCCCAGCTCCTGGTGCAGCCGCTCCAGGTTCGACCAGCGCCCGCGCACCAGCAGCACGTCGCCCTCCTGCAGCTCCTGCGTCTTGGGCGACCACTGGCGCTCGGCGCCGCGCCACAGCTCCAGCACATAGACGTGGTACTTGCCGCTGATCTTCGCTTCCTCGACCGTCCGGCCCAGGCACTCCGAATCCGGCCCCACGCGCAGCTCGGTGACGTAGTGGCCGGATTCCTGCAGCGTCGGCAGGTCGGCGTTGGAACGCTCGGGCAGCAGCCAGCGCCCCAGCGTCAGCAGGTACACGCAGCCTGCCACCCAGCAGATGGCGCCCAGCGGCAGGAACTCGAACATGGAAAAGCCCCGGTGCCCCAGGTCCCGGGCGACCGAATTCACGATCAGGTTGGTGGAGGTGCCGATCAGCGTGCACACCCCCGCCATCTGCGAGACGTAGGACAGCGGGATCAGTGCCTTGGTGGGCGGCATGCCGATGTTGCGGCTGGCGGCGATGACCAGCGGGATGAACACCGCCACCACCGCCGTGTTGTTCACGAAGGGCGCGACCACTGCCAGGACGCCGAACAGCAGCAGCAGGAACACCGTGGGCGAGCGGCTCTTGCCCAGCAGCCGACCGACCGAGGCCAGCGCCCCGGTGTTCTCGATGCCGGCTGCCAGGATGAACATCGCGGCCACGGTGATGGTGGCCTCGTTGCTGAAGCCGCTGAGTGCTTCCTGTGGGCTGACCAGCCCCAGCAGGGCCAGCGACAGCAGCACCAGCAGCGCCACCACATCCATGCGCAGGCGCTCGCTGATGAACAGGTACATGGCGGCTGCGGCGATCAGCAGCACGCAGGCGATGGGCACGGTCATGGCGGGCTCCCTCGGTCGTCTGGACAGTGCCCCAGGCCTGTGCCCGGTTGTCCATTGAAGTTTCTATTTCTGGATAGTGGTAGTAGTAGGCCCGGCACCGGCCTGTGGACAAGCCGTCTTTCCCCAACATTGGCAGGCAGTTGCGCGCCGTCCAAGGCTGTGCGCGGCAGGGGTCGCGGCGCGCCCTCCGAATGGGGACAACGCACACCGCCGCGCCGCTGCTGTGGACAAGTGGTGACCTGTGCCATTTCGGACCCCAGGCTTGTCCACAGGCGGGACCGGCCCTGCCGCCCTCAGAAATGCAGCGCGTAGCGCAGCTGCAGGAAGTTGGCGCCGGGGTTGGGGTGCTTGATGCCGGCGTTGGAGACGTGCTGCAGCCGAAGCAGCAGCTCGTGCCGCTGTTGCGCGCCCAGGCGCAGGCCGACGCCCAGGTGCGAGGCGAAGTTGAAGCGCGTGCTGAATTCGCGGCCGGGCGTGTGGTAGCGGTGGCGCGCCACGGTGGCGCCGATGCCGGCCTCGGCGAACCAGCGCGAGCCGGGGCCATCGGGCAGCAGGCGCAGCGTGGGCGTGAGCCCGATCAGGGTGTTGCTGCCGTGGCCACCCGGCACGGCGTCATAGGTCCAGCGGCTGGCGTACAGGTCCCAGTAGCCGTGCAGCTCACCGCCCCACAGCTCGCGCTTCCATTGCCAGGGCAGGGTGAGGCCCACCGTCAGGGCGTTGGTGTCGTAGCGCGAGCGTCCGGCCTGCACATAGACAGAAGGACGGTCCGCAAAGGGCGTGCCGGGCTCCTGGGCAAAGACGGGCGGGGCGCTGCAGGCAAGAAAAACCCCGGCGGCTGCACAGGCAGGGGCCAGGGAGGAGAGGAGGCGCGGGTATCGGTGCATGGAGGCAAGAGAGGGGTTACAAATCCATGCAAACTGTAGAACCCCCGGCGCCCGCGCTCCTGTAGGCGGGCGCCGCGATGGCGCGCCGGGCGGATCGGCGCGCCTGCCGGGCTGCTGCGACCCGGCCTCAGCGCGTGGCGGTTGCGCCGTCGCCGCCGGCCGGGGCTGCATGGCCCTGGCCCGGGCCCTGAGGGTGCGGACCGTGGTGGCCGCGCTTGCCATGTCCGAAGCGGCTGAACATGCGCAGGCCTTCGGCGTCGAAGGTCTTTTGCTGCTCGGCATTCAGCTCGGCGTAGAAGGCCTTGATGGCGTCGCCGCGGCGGTCCATTTCGGCCGCGCGCTGGGCACGGATCGCGCGCATGCGGTCGATGCGCTCGGGCGTGCTGAGCTGGTCCATTGCGCGGGCGTCCAGGCGCGCGTGGCGCTCGCCCGGCTGCATGGCCTGCAGGAAAGCCTCCCAGGCCGGTTGCTGCGCCGGCGTCAGCGCAAGCTTTTGCTTGAAGGCCTCGGCGCGGCGGGCGCGCATCTGCTCGCGCTGCTCGGGGCCCATGCGGGCATGGCGGCGCTCGGCGCGCTCGCCCTGGTGGCGGGGCTGGGCCTGCTGGGTGGCGGCCGGCTGCGGGGCGCCGTCGGCGGCGGCCGTTCCCTGGGCCATGGAGGCGCCGCAGAGGGCGAGCAGGGCGGCGCAGGCGGTGGCGATGAGGGTGGATCGGGTGCGGTTCATGGTGGCTACTCCTCGTGGGTGGGTCAACGGTGCAGCCGGGGCTGCAATGCCCTGCCAGTGTGTGCCGTTCATGTTTCGCGCCGATGTGCCTGGGCTGCAGCTATGTAAAGTTGCGACAAGTTGCGCTGCGCCGGCAGCGCCTTTTTTTCTTCAGGAAAGCATCAGGTGTTCAAGAACCTCATCGTCTATCGCATTGCCGAGGGCTGGCAGGCCGACCTCGGCACATTGGAGGAGGCGCTGGCGCGCATGCCTTTTGCCGAGTGCGGCGCCACGCAGGAACGCTCCAGCGGCTGGGTGCCGCCACGCGGCGAGGCCCACGGCCCGCTGGCCGAGAGCGTGGCCGGCCAGTGGGTGCTGCGCTGGCAGTCCGAGGCCAAGGTGCTGCCCGGCCCGGTGCTGGCGCGCAAGGTGAAGGAAAAGGCCGAGGCGATCGAGCGCGAGACCGGCAGGAAGCCGGGCAAGAAGGAAGCGCGCGAGCTCAAGGACGAGGCCAAGCTCGACCTGCTGCCCATGGCGTTTACCAAGCTGGGCTCGACCTGGGTGTGGATCGACCGCGAGGCGCGCACCCTGGTGGTCGACAGCGGCAACCAGGGCCGCGCCGACGAGATCACCAGCGCCCTGGTGGAGCTGCTGCCGGGCCTGTCGCTGGCGCTGGTGGACACGCAGACCAGCCCGCAGGCCGCCATGGCGCATTGGCTGCGCGAGCAGGAGCCGCCGGCGGGTTTCACCATCGACCGCGAATGCGAGCTCAAGAGCCCGGCCGAGGACAAGGCGGTGGTGCGCTATGCGCGGCATCCGCTGGACATCGACGAAGTGCGCGCCCACATCGAATCGGGCAAGCTGCCGACGCGCCTGGCCATGAGCTGGGATGGGCGCGTGTCCTTCGTGCTGACGGAGGGGCTGCAGCTGCGCAAGGTGGCGCTGCTCGACAGTGTGCTGGATGCGCAGGGCGACGAGGGCGGCTTCGATGCCGACGTTGCCATCGCCACGGGCGAGCTGTCGCGGCTGATCGCCGACCTGGTCGAGGCGCTGGGCGGGGAGGGGCGCACTGCCGGGGTCGAAGGCCCCCCTGCGGCCGCTGCGGGCCACCCGGCTGTGCCCGAGGACGCGCCTTTCTGAGCTGATCTCCCTTCCTCCGCACCGCGCGAGCGCCCATCCGGGCGCTTTTTTTTGGCCGGTCGGGGCGGCGGCGACGGCCACCACCGTTATTCCTTGTCTTCAATATCTCTGAATAGTAGTGGTAGTAGAGGCTCACTTCGGCTGTGGACAAGCCCATTTTTCCCTTGTCTTCCAAGGGCTTGCGTGGCCGCAAAACCTGGGCAGGGAGGCAGGCGGGTGCTGCGCCGGTTTTGGGGACAAGAAGCGCCACGGGGCCCGGCCTGTGGACAAGTCCATGGTTGTGCGCGAACGCTGCGCAGGGTTGTCCACAGGCCGGGGCGCCCTTCGGGGGGATAATCCGGCCTTCCCTTTCCTTGCGCTGCCGCACTCCCTTGCATGACCGACGCCGCCCTGATTCCCCTGCCCGACCGCCTGTCCACCGACCCGCGCAGCCCGCACCACGCGCCCGAGGTCTTCGCCCAGCAGGCAGGCATCGGCATCCGCTTCAACGGCAAGGAGCGTTTCGACGTCGAGGAATACTGCGTGAGCGAGGGCTGGATCAAGGTGCCGGCCGGCAAGACGCTGGACCGGCGCGGCCGCCCGCTGCTGCTCACCCTGAAGGGGCAGGTGGAGGCGTTCTACAAGTGAGCGTGGCCGCGCCCGCGCGGGGTGCGGCGCGCGGGGGCAGCGGGCGTTCGGCCGCCCGGCAGGCGGGGCTGCGCCTCAGGCGTACAGCGCCTCGATCTCGCTGGCGTAGGCCTTGTAGATGCTGGCGCGGCGCACCTTCATGGTGGCCGTGACTTCGCCGTCGTCGTGGTCCAGCTCCTTGGTCAGGAGGTGGAACTTGCGGATCTGCGCCACCTGCGCGAGCTGGGCGTTGCCGCGCGCAATCTCCGCCTCGATCAGCTGGCGCACCTCGGGCGTCTCCACCAGCGAGCGAAAGTGCGTGAAGGCGATGCGCCGCGCCTCGGCCCACTTGCCCACGGTCTCCAGGTCGATCTGCACCAGCGCCGAGACGAACCTGCGCCCGTCGGCCACCACCACGCACTCCTTGATGTAGGGGCTGGCCTTCATGGCGTTCTCGATCTCAGAGGGCGTGAGGTTCTTGCCGCCGGCGGTGATCATGATGTCCTTCAGGCGGTCGACGATGCGGATGTGCCCATCGGGCTCGGCGCTCACCACGTCGCCGGTGTGCAGCCAGCCGTCCTGGAGGGTCTGGGCCGTGGCCTCGGGGTTCTTGTAGTAGCCGGCGAAGACCATCTCGCCGCGGATCTGCAGCTCGCCCTGCTCGCCCATGCGCCACTGCACGCCCACGGTCGCCGGGCCCACGGTGCCGGCGCGCACGTCGTCCAGGCGGTGGCCCGTGACCATGCCGGTGGATTCCGTCAGGCCATAGACCTCGATCAGCGGCACGCCCAGGGTGCGGAAGAAGCGCACCACGTCCGGCGCGATCGGCGCGGCGCCGGTGAGCGCCACGCGCGTGCGGCGCAGGCCGATGAAGTTCTGCAGCGAGCGCAGCACCAGCACGTAGTGCCAGGCGTGGCGCAGGCGCTCGGCGGCGTTCCACTGGCTGCGCGGCTTGTACGCCAGCGGCGCGCAGGCCGCCATGGCGCGCTCGAACAGGCGCTGGCGCAGCCGCCCGGTCTCCTGCATCTTGATGAGGATCGAGGAATGGAGCTTTTCCCAGATGCGCGGCACGCCCAGGAACATGGTCGGCGCCACCTCGCGCAGGTCTTCTTGCACGGTGCGGATGGATTCGCCGAAGTTCACGGTGCTGCCCAGGTACAGCGGCGCGAAGGTGGTCAGCATCTGCTCGGCCACGTGGCACAGCGGCAGGTAGGACAGGTGCGTGTCGCCGGCCCTGAGCTGCATGCGCTCGATGATCCCGGGCGCCACGCCCCGCATGTTGCGCCAGGAGATCATGGCGCCCTTGGGCGCGCCGGTGGAGCCGGAGGTGTAGATCATCAGGCCGATGTCGTCCAGCGACTGGCGCGCCAGCAGCTCGTCGATGCGCGCCTGGCTGTGCGCGGCGCGGCCCTGCGCCTCGACCTCCTCGAAGGTGCTGATCAGCGCGCGGGTCTCGGGCGCGAAGCTGCGCAGGCCCTTGGTCTCCATGACGATGATCCGGCGCAGGCGCGGCAGCGCGCCGCCGGCCATCGCCTCCAGCACCTTGTCGGTCTGCTCCTGGTCCTCGCAGACCATGATGTCGATGTCGGCGTGGCCCACCACGTAGGCGACTTCCGGGGCCGGGCTGGTCGGATAGACGCCGACGGTGATGGCGCCCACCAGGCCCGCGCCCATCTGCGCCAGCACCCACTCGATGCGGTTTTCCGCCAGCACGCCGACGTGCCCGCCCTCGGGCAGGCCGAGCGCCAGCAGGCCCTGGCCGAAGTGGCAGGCACGCTCGTAGTACTGCGCCCAGGTGAAGGGCTTCCAGATGCCGAAGTCCTTTTGCCGGATGGCCACGCGCGTGGCGTCGCCGAGCGCGCGCTGGCGCAGCATCTGCGGCAGGGTCAGTTCGGGCAGCTGCGGGATCGGGGGGGTGCTCATGACAGCCACCTCTTGCGGCGCTTGTAGTGTTTGAGTTCGCGAAAGCTGCGCGCCTCGCCGCTGGCGCCCATGCCGAGGTAGAACTCGCGCACGTCTTGGTCGCCCGCCAGCCGCTCGGCCGGGCCGTCGATCACGATCTTGCCGTTTTCCATGATGTAGCCGCTGTGCGCCACGGCCAGGGCCACGGTGGCGTTCTGCTCGACCAGCAGCATGGAGGTGCCGCGCTCGGCGTTGATGCGGGCGATGATGGAGAAGATGTCCTCGGTGAGCTTCGGCGACAGGCCCAGCGAGGGCTCGTCGAGCAGCATCAGCGTCGGCTGGGCGATCAGCGCGCGGCCGATGGCGAGCATCTGCTGCTCGCCGCCGGACAGGTAGCCGGCAAGGCCCCGGCGGCGCTCGTGCAGGCGCGGGAAGTATTCGTACACCAGGTCGAAGTCGGGCCTGCCCGCGCCCGCGCGCCCGCTCAGGGCGTAGGTCGAGGCGACCAGGTTTTCCTCCACCGTCAGGTCCTCGAAGATGCGCCGCCCCTCCATGACGTGCGACAGCCCGCGGCGCACCAGCTGCTGGGGCGCGAGCTGGGCCGTGTCCTGCCCGGCGAAGGCGATGCTGCCCGAGGCGAGCAGGCCGTCCTCGAGCGCCAGCAGGCGCGAGATGGCCTTGAGCGTGGTGCTCTTGCCGGCGCCGTTGCTGCCCAGCAGCGCCACGATGCGCCCGCGCGGCACGGCCAGCGACAGGCCGCGCAGGGCCTGCACGGCCTTGTTGTAGATGACCTCGATGTTGTTGACTTCGAGGACCAGGTCCGGGGGGGTCTGTGTCATGGCA
>NZ_ALEE01000357.1 GCF_000282995.1 Melaminivora alkalimesophila | reverse complement strand
GGCGGCCCCGCCGCGTCCGGCGCGGCAGGGCCGTGGTCCTCAGCTCAGAGCTGGATCCAGTCGGACACGGCGACCATCTTCTGCGCCTTCATGTCGGCGCGGTAGACGCGGCCTACAGGGATGGAGTTGCCGGAAATCGTGATCGGCACGCCGATCAGCCCGCCGGTGTCGAAGTCCTTGATGGAGTTCAGCGCGGCCTTCAGGTTGTCGCCGTTGAGCGGCTTGTTCGCCTCCAGGCAGCGTTTGGCCGACTCCAGGAACAGCATGGTGGCGATGAAGCCCTGGGTGTAGGCCGTGCTCTGGTACTCCGGGCGCATGGCGCGGATCTTCTCCAGCATGGGGGCTTTTTCCGTGTCGTAGTAGTAGCGAAACGGCATCACGCCCATGAAGCCGTCGCCGTCCGGGCCCATCTTCATGACGGTGGAGCTGTCCATGGTCCAGAAGGTGCCCATCCACTTGGACTTCATGCCCTGCTGCTTGCCCTGGGTGATGAACTCGGGGATGGGCGCCAGGATGTAGCCGTGGAAGATGGTGTAGTCGGGCGCGGCGCGGCGCAGCTTGATGACCTCGGTGGAGACGTCCACGCTGCCGGCGGGCGTCATGATCTTCACGGGCACCGACAGGCCCAGCTGCTTGGCCAGCGCCTCGCTGGAGTCGATGGGGTCGCGCCCGAACTCGGAGTCGGAATAGACGAAGGCCACCTTGGCGCCGGGCTTTTCCTTGGCGATGTGGCGCAGCAGGATGCCGAACATCTCGGTGTAGTCGGGCCCGACCAGGAACTGGTGCGGGTACTTCTTCGGGTCGTTCAGCTCGGTGGCGAACGAGGCGCCCGCCATCAGGATGTTGCCGTTCCTCTCCAGCTCGGGGTTGATGGTCTTGGCAAAGCCGGTGGAGTCGCCGTAGTAGAGGTGGACCTTGTTCTGGCTGGTGATCTTCTTGAAGGCGGCAACCGACACGTCCACCTTGTAGCCCGTGTCTTCCGGCACGTAGCGCACCTTGCGCCCGGCGATGCCGCCGGCGTCGTTGACGATCTTCACGTAGTCCTGGATGCCGGCGTTGATGCCCACGCCGGCGAAGGCGAAGACGCCGGTCATGGGGATGGAGCCGCCGATGACGATGTCCTCGCCGGTCTGCGCCAGCACGGACAGCGGCTGCATGAGGCTGGCCGCGCCGGCGGCCGCGGCGCCCAGCATCAGGCTGCGGCGGCGGGGGGAAAGCTGGGTCGGGTGGTCCATGGTTGTCTCCTTGGGGGGTCTGCGTGTCGTTGCGGGGGAAAGGGGGCGGCCGGGGCCGTCAGTTGCGGAAGGGCCAGAGGTGGAAGAAGCGCCGCGTGCGGCGCCACATCTCCGCCAGGCCCAGGGGCTCGAACACCAGGAAGCCGATGATCAGGGCGCCGAACACCACCAGGCGCACCGGCGAGAGGAACACCGCCAGGTCGGCGCTGCCGGGCAGCAGGTCGACGACCAGCTTGAGCAGCTCGGGCACCATGGTCATGAAGACCGCGCCCAGGATGCCGCCCAGGATCGAGCCCATGCCGCCGACGATGATCGCCGCCAGGAAGAAGATCGACATCGACAGCGGGAAGCTCTCGGGCGTGACCACGCGGAAGAAGTAGGCCCACAGGCCGCCCGCCACGCCGGCGTAGAAGGACGACAGGCCGAAGGACAGCAGCTTGTACCTGAGCAGCGGGATGCCCAGCACCTCGGCCGAGATGTCGCGGTCGCGGATGGCGATGAAGGCGCGGCCGATGCGCGTGCGAAACAGATTGGCCGCGCCCAGCAGCATCAGCAGCATCACCGGCACGATCAGCCAGTACAGCCGAAACGAGGTGTCCAGGTCGATGCCGAGGATGCGCCCGGGCTGCATCGACAGGCCGGCGGTGCCGCCGGTGATCTGGAAGTTGGCGAACAGGAAATGCGCGATGAAGGAGGCGGCGATGGTGACGATCGCCAGATACAGCCCCTTGACGCGCAGCGAGGGGATCCCGACCACCATGCCGCCCAGCATGGCGACGAAGCCGCCGCCGAGCAGGTTGAGCAGCAGCGGCGTGCCCCAGCGCGCCTGCATGATCGCCACCGTGTAGGCGCCCAGGCCCATGAAGGCCGCCTGGCCGAGGCTCACCAGCCCGGTGTAGCCGGTCAGGATGTTCAGCCCGGTGGCGCTGGCGACGTTGATCGCCACCAGGCAGGCCATGTAGAGCCAGTAGTCGCTGGCGACGAAGGGAAAGAGCAGCAGCAGCGCGCCCGCGATCGCCAGCCAGGCGTGCTGCGTGCGCGAATCGAACAGCGCGGCGTCCGCGGTGTAGCTTTCCTTGAAGGTTCCGATGCGCATGGGCCAGGCCTCAGAGACGTTCGATCTCGCGCGTGCCGAACATGCCGTAGGGCCGCGCCATCAGGATGGTGACCAGCACCAGGAAGGTGGCGAGCAGCTTGTATTCGCCCCCCAGGTAGGCGCCGGCGAGCGCCTCGACCAGGCCGATGACCACGCCCGCCACCAGCGCGCCCAGCACACTGTCGAGCCCGCCGACGATCACCACCACCAGCACCGACAGGCCGAACACGCCCATGGAGGATGAGATGCCGCCGATCGAGCCGACGATGATCCCGGAGACGGCCGCCAGCATGGCCGACACCACCCACGACAGCGAGAACACGCGCGGCACGTTGATGCCCACCGAGTAGGCGGCGCCCTGGTCGCTGGCGGTGGCGCGC
>NZ_ALEE01000356.1 GCF_000282995.1 Melaminivora alkalimesophila | reverse complement strand
CGGTGGCGCGCAGCGCCACGCCGCCGCGCCAGAAGCGAAACACCAGCAGCACCGCGGCGATGAACACGGCAGCGATCACCGCGCCCCAGAACACCTTGGGCGCGAGGAAGGCCTCGCCGATCACGATCGGCTGGGTGGGCATGAAGTCCGGCAGGCGCCGCTGGTCGGCGGTCCAGACCATCTCGACGAGTCCGACCAGCACCGAGGCCAGGCCCACCGTTACCATGAACACCGAGATCGGCGGCTCGCCCAGCAGCGGCCGGATCATGGTGCGCTCGATAATGGCGCCGAGCAGGCCGCTGGCCAGCACCGCCGCGGGAATGGCCAGCCACAGCGGCAGCGCCCACATGGAGGCGAAGGTGAAGAACAGATAGGCGCCGGCCATCAGCATCTCGCCGATGGCGATGTTCACTACCCGCGTGGCCTTGTAGACCATCACGAAGGCCAGCGCCGCGAGCGCGTACAGGCCGCCGCTGGCGACGCCGGTCAGGCTGATCTCGAAGAGATAGGCCCAGTCGAAACCCTCGCTCATGCCGCCACCCCCTGCCTGGCTGCGGCCTGTAGCTTGGCGCGCAGGCTCTGCACGTCGCCCGAGCCCAGGTAGGCGCGGCCCACTTCCGGATCGGCCTGTACCACGGCGGGCGTGCCCTGCGCGATGACCTGGCCGAAGTTCAGCACCACCACGTGGTCCGACAGGTCCATGACCATGCCCATGTCGTGCTCGACCATCAGCACGGTGGCGCCCCATTCGGCGCGCACGTCCAGGATGAAACGCGCCATGTCTTCCGTCTCCTCGCGGTTCATGCCGGCCACCGGCTCGTCGAGCATCAGGATCTCCGGCTGCATGGCCAGCGCCCGCGCCATCTCCACGCGCTTTTGCAGCCCGTAGGGCAGGGCAGCCACGGGCGCGTGGCGGATGTGGTCGATCTCCAGGAAGTCGATGATGCGCTCCTCGATGTCGCGGCGCAGCTCGGCCTCCTCGCGCCGCGCGCGGCCCCAGTAGGCGAGGGCCTCGAAGACGTTGGTCTTCAGGTGCGCGTGGCGGCCGAGCTTGATGTTGTCGAGCACCGTCATGCCGCGAAACAGCGCGATGTTCTGGAAGCTGCGCGCCAGGCCCAGGCGCGCGCGCTCGGGGGGCGGCAGGCGGGTGATCTCGCGGCCGCGAAAGCGGATGCTGCCGCCCGTCGGGCGGTAGAAACCCGAGATGGTGTTGAACAGCGAGGTCTTGCCGGCGCCGTTCGGGCCGATCACGGCGGTGATCGAGCCCGGCTGCACCTCGAAGCTGACGCCGGAGAGCGCGCGCACGCCGCCGAAGGCGAGCGTCACGCTGTCCACCTGCAGCAAGGGAGGCGCGGCGGGCCGACCGCGCGGGGGGGTTGTCTCCATGGTTCCTCTACGGGTTTCTTCGCAACCGTCGTGTTCTACTTCTACGTAGACTGGTTACTCTGGAGTAGATTCTTGAACGGTCCGACCTGCCCGTCATCCGGACTTTCCCCATGAGTACAAGGTCTTAGCGATGGCTGCCTCCCGCAACCACCCCGCCGCGCCTGCCCCGGCGCGGCGCAAGAGCCCCGCGGCGCCGGCCTCGCCGTGGGCGGCCCTGCCCGAGCGCCAGCGCCAGCGCGAGGCCAAGCGCAACGCCGTGCTGACGACCGCGGCGCAGCTGTTCAACGAACGGGGCTTCCATGCCACTTCGCTCGACGACATTGCCGCGCAGCTGCACGTGAGCAAGCCGACGCTGTACTACTACGTGAAGAACAAGGACGAGATCCTGCTGGCCTGCGTGAAGAAGGGCCTGCACATGACGCTCGACGGTATCGAGGCCTCGCGCGCGGCGGGCGGCAACGCGGTGGACCAGCTGCGCGCGTGCATGCAGGTCTATGCGGACATCGTCATGCAGCCTTTCGGCATGTGCCTGATCCGCGTGGGCGACGAGGAGGTGCCCGAGCCGGCGCGCAGCGAGTTGCGGCGCATGAAGTCGGAGATCGACCTGGCGTTTCGCCGCCTGGTGGCGCAGGGGGTGGAGGAAGGCTCGCTCAACCCCTGCGACCCGAAGATGACGGCCTTCGTCATCGCCGGCGCGCTGAGCTGGATCGGGCGCTGGTACCAGCCCGAGGGGCGCTATGGCCCCGAGGAGGTCGCGCAGCAGTGCATCGAGACGCTGCTCGGGGGCGTGTTGCGGCGCCCGCCGCC
>NZ_ALEE01000355.1 GCF_000282995.1 Melaminivora alkalimesophila | reverse complement strand
CGCCCGCCGCCGGCGCGGCGGCCAAAGAAGGCCGCCTGAGCCGGGCGGCCCTACAGCGCCATCGAGGGGCGCTCGGCCATCTTCGCGCGCCAGCGCAGCAGGTGGGCGTGGCGTCCCTCCTGCGGCTTGCACTTGATGATGCGCGCGAAGTCCACCGCCACCACCGCCGTGATGTCGGCGACACTGAAGCGCCCGGCTGCCACGAAGTCGCGCCCGGCCAGCCGCTCGTCCAGCAGGTCGAGAAAGTGCTCCGTGCGCGCCCGGCCGCGCTCGGCCAGCTCGGGGATCTGCGCGTAGTCCCTGGCGCCCGGCAGCGCCCGCCCGGCCATGGCGGGCGAGCTGTTGCGCAGCGCCTCGGCGATCGCCAGCAGGCCCTCGAACTCCATGCGCCAGTTCCAGCTGGCGATCTCCGCCTTCTCCTCGGGCGTGCTGCCCAGCAGCGGCGGCTCGGGGTAGCGCGCCTCCAGCCAGGCGGCAATGGCGGCGTTGTCGGCCAGCAGCAGGCCGTCTTCGGTGCGCAGCGCCGGCACGGTGCACTGCGGGTTGATCCGGCGGTAGGCCTCGCCGAGCTGCTCGCCGCTTCGGAGGTCCACCTGCACGGTGTCGTGGGCGATCCCCTTCTCGGCCAGGAAGATGCGGGCGCGGCGCGGGCTCGGGGCGGTGGCGCAGTCGTACAGGGTGAGCATGGCGGGGTCTCCGGGGTGGGCCGCTCAGGCGGCGGGGTTGAGCTTGTCCTGCGTGCGCGTGTCGAAGTCGCTGGCGTCGTGGCGCTCGTGCAGCTGGCTCTCGGGCGCACCGAAGGTGCGGTTGACCTTGCGCCCGCGCTGCACGGCCGGGCGCGCGGCGATCTGCTCGGCCCAGCGGCGCACGTGCGTGTATTCCTGCACCTGCAGGAATTCGCCGGCCTCGTAGAGCTGGCCCTTGGCCAGCGCCCCGTACCAGGGCCACACGGCCATGTCGGCGATGGTGTAGTCGCCGCCCACGAGGTATTCGTGCTCGGCCAGGTGGCGGTCCAGCACGTCCATCTGGCGTTTGGATTCCATGGCGTAGCGGTCGATGGCGTATTCGATCTTGAACGGCGCATAGGCGTAGAAATGCCCGAAGCCGCCGCCCAGGAAGGGGGCGCTTCCCACCTGCCAGAACAGCCACGACAAGCACTCGGCGCGGCGCGCCGGCTCGGTCGGCAGGAAGGCGCCGAATTTCTCGGCCAGGTGCATCAGGATCGCACCCGACTCGAAGACGCGGATCGGGCGCTCGGGGTCGCTGCGATCGAGCAGCGCCGGGATCTTGGAGTTGGGGTTCACGGCGACGAAGCCGCTGCCGAACTGCTCGCCCTCGTTGATGCGGATCAGCCAGGCGTCGTACTCGGCGCCCGCGTGGCCGAGGGCCAGCAGCTCCTCCAGCATCACCGTGACCTTCACGCCGTTGGGCGTGCCGAGCGAGTACAGCTGCAGCGGGTGCCGGCCGACGGGCAGTTCCTTGTCGTGCGTGGCGCCGGCGATGGGGCGGTTGATGCTGGCGAAGCGCCCGCCGCTGTCCTTGTTCCATTGCCAGACGGCCGGCGGGGTGTAGGGGGTGGGGTCGGTCATGCACAAGCTCCGGGAATGCCTTGGGATCCCCTCCTTTTAACCCATGGCCGCCGCTGCTGCAGCCGATCGCGCGACGCCCGGCCGCGCGCAGGCGTCAAGGCTGCGCCGCCAGGTCGTCCAGGATCGGGCAGTCTGGCCGGCCGTCGCCGTGGCAGCAGCCGACCAGCTGCTGCAGGCTGCGCTGCATCGCCTGCAGCGCGGCGATGCGCTCCTGCAGGTGGTCGATGTGCTGCTGGGCGATGCGCTTGACCTGGCTGCTGGCGCGTGCCTTGTCCTGCCACAGGCCGAGCAGTGTGGCGATCTCCTCGATGGAAAAACCCAGGTCGCGCGCGCGGCGGATGAAGCGCAGGGTGTGGACGTCGGCCTCGCCGTACTGGCGGTA
>NZ_ALEE01000354.1 GCF_000282995.1 Melaminivora alkalimesophila | reverse complement strand
GGCGGTAGCCGCTGTCGGTGCGCGCCACCGGGGCGAGCAGGCCCAGGCTTTCGTAGTGGCGCACCATGCGCGCGGACACGCCCGCGCGCCCGGCGGCGACGCCGATGGACACCGGCCAGCGCAGGGCCGGTGCGCGCGCTGTCGCCGCCATGCTCAGGCGGCGACCTCGTAGCCTTCCTCGCGGATGGCGTTGGCGATGGCGTCGCGCGACTTCTCGCTGTCCACGCTGACCTGGCCGGAGGCGAGGTCCACGCGCACGATGGCGTCGGTGTCGACCTCGCGCACGGCGTGCACCACGGCGCGCTCGCAGTGGCCGCAGGTCATGCCCTTGACGGTGAATTGGTGTTGCATGGTCTGGCTCCTTGGGTCGGCTCGGCCGGGCGGGGCCGAAGGGTGGAAAAACAGGAAAGGCGCAGTCTGCAGGCCTTGGGGCAATGATGAAGCCTGACACCGTGGCAAAGTCAAGCGGGCGATGCCGGCCGGCGCCTGCAACTGGGCGGGGCCTGCGCCTTGACTTTGCCACGCTGTCAAGGTTTAAGGTGGCGCCATGACTGCAACTTCCAACCCTTCCGCCGCCGCTGCCGAGGTGCTCGACCTGGGCGTGGGCGGCATGACCTGCGCCAGCTGCGTGGCGCGGGTGGAGCGGGCGCTGCGCAAGGTGCCGGGCGTGCAGGACGCGACCGTGAACCTGGCGACCGAGTCCGCGCATATCCGCTACGACGCGACCCAGTCCGACGACATGGCGGCGCGCGCCAGCCGTGCGGTGC
This sequence comes from Melaminivora alkalimesophila, assembly GCF_000282995.1. Lineage (GTDB taxonomy): Bacteria > Pseudomonadota > Gammaproteobacteria > Burkholderiales > Burkholderiaceae_C > Melaminivora > Melaminivora alkalimesophila. The sequence goes on along the minus strand of NZ_ALEE01000354.1, from coordinate 326 downwards.
GCAACGCGGGCTACGAGCCGCGCAGCCAGCAGGCGCAGGAAGCGGCCGCGGCCGACGAGGGGCCGTGGACGGGCTTTGCGCCGGTGGCGGCGGGGCTGGTGCTGTCGGCGCCGCTGGTGCTGCCGATGTTCGGCGACCTGTTCGGGCGCGACTGGATGCTGCCGGCCTGGATCCAGTTCCTGCTGGCAACCCCGGTGCAGTTCCTTCTGGGCGCGCGCTTCTACCGGGCGGGCTGGCACGCGGCCCGGGCGCTCACGGGCAACATGGACCTGCTGGTGGCGCTGGGCACCAGCGCGGGCTATGGGCTGTCGCTGTGGCTGTGGGCC
>NZ_ALEE01000353.1 GCF_000282995.1 Melaminivora alkalimesophila | reverse complement strand
TGGCTGTGGGCCACCGCCGCGCCGGGCGAGGCGCCACACCTGTATTTCGAGGCCTCGGCGGTGATCATCACGCTGGTGCTGCTGGGCAAGTGGCTGGAGGCGCGCGCCAAGCGCCAGACCACGGCGGCGATCCGCGCCCTGCATGCGCTACGCCCGGATGTGGCGCACCTGCTCGGGCGCGACGGCGAGGTGGACGTGCCGATCGCCGAGATCCTGGTGGGCGACCGGCTGGTGGTGCGCCCGGGCGAGCGCATCCCGCTGGACGGGACGCTGCTGGAGGGCCACACGCAGGTGGACGAATCCATGCTGACGGGCGAGCCGCTGCCGGTGGCGCGCGAGCCCGGGGGCGCGCTCACGGGCGGCGCCATCAATGGCGAAGGCCGCATCGTCATGGAAGTGACGGCGGTGGGCGCGGAGACGGTGCTGGCGCGCATCATCCGGCTGGTGGAGGACGCGCAGGCCGCCAAGGCGCCCATCCAGCGGCTGGTCGACCAGGTCGCCGCGGTCTTTGTGCCGGTGGTGCTGCTGATCGCGCTCGTGACGCTGGTCGGCTGGCTGATGGCGGGCGTGGGCGCCGAGACCGCGTTGATCCGGGCGGTGGCGGTGCTGGTGATCGCCTGCCCATGCGCGCTGGGGCTGGCGACGCCGGCGGCGATCATGGCGGGCACCGGCGTGGCGGCGCAGCACGGCATCCTGATCAAGGACGCCGAGGCGCTGGAGACGGCGCACCGCGTCGATACCGTGGCCTTCGACAAGACGGGCACGCTGACCCAGGGCCGGCCGCAGCTGACGGCGTTCCACGTGGAACAGGGCGCCGACGAGGCCGCCCTGCTGGCGGCCGTGGCGGGGGTGCAGGCGGGCAGCGAGCACCCGCTGGCGCGCGCCGTGCTGCAGGCGGCGAGCGAGCGCGGGCTGCAGGTGCCGGGCGCTGCGCAGGTGCGTGCCGTGCCGGGGCGCGGCACGGAAGGGCAGGTGGACGGGCGCAGCTACCTGATCGGCAGCCTGCGCTGGATGGCCGAGCTGGACGCGCCCCTGGGGGCGCTGCAGGAGCGCGCCAGCGAGCTGCAGGCGCAGGGCGCGACGGTCTCGGCCCTGGCCGAGCGCAGCGCGGCGGGCGTGCTGCAGGTGCGCGCGCTGCTGGCCTTCGGCGACGAGCCCAAGGAGGGTGCGCGCGAGGCGCTGGCGCAGCTCAAGGCCAAGGGGCTGCGCTGCGTCATGGTCTCGGGCGACAACCGGGGCGCTGCCGAGGCGATGGCGCGGCGCCTGGGGCTTGAGCCAGAGGCCGGCGAGGTCATGGCCGAGGTGTTGCCCGAGGGCAAGTCCGATGCCGTGCGCCAGCTGCAGCAGGGCGGGCACGTGGTGGCGATGGTGGGCGATGGCGTGAACGATGCGCCGGCGCTGGCCGCGGCCAACGTCGGCATGGCCATGGGCAACGGCACGGACGTGGCCATGCACGCCGCGGGCATCACGCTGATGCGCGGCGAGCCGCGGCTGGTGGCGGCGGCGCTGGACATCTCGCACCGCACGGTGGTGAAGATCCGCCAGAACCTGTTCTGGGCCTTCATCTACAACGTCGCCGGCATCCCGCTGGCGGCGCTGGGCTACCTCAGCCCGGTGGTGGCCGGCGCGGCCATGGCGCTCAGCTCGGTCAGCGTGGTGACCAACGCCCTGCTATTGAAACGCTGGCGCGGTTGAGAAAATCGTGCCCGCGACCGCGCCGGCTCTGGCAAACTGCAACGTTTTGTTGCACGCAAGGGGCTGGCACGTGCATCGGCGCGGACCGGCCCCACCTGATCCGGGGGACGAGGCCATGAACTTTCACGCAATCATGCGGGCGTTCACCATCCGCACGCGCATGATCGGCGCCATCGCGGTGGTGATGGGGCTGCTTGCGCTGCTGGGCGGCGCCGGCATGCTGGGCATGTTGCGCATCCACGACCAGAGCCAGACCTTCATCGGCCAGTCGCATGCGGCCGTCGCCCTGCTGGGGCAGCTGCGCGGCGAGCTGGGCAACGTGCGCCAGGCCGAGAAGGACATGATCATCCACTACGAGAAGCCCGACGAGGTGCGGGCCGCGAAGTCGCGCTGGGACGCGGCGGTGGAGGCTTCGCTGCGCCTGGTGGCCGGCTTTCCCGCGCTCCTGCCCGAGCAGGACCACGAATTCGTGCAGGAGGTGGAGCAGGGCCTGAAGGCTTATCGCGAGCGCTTCAGCACGGTGGCGCGCCAGATCGAGGACGGCGGCTACGACACCGCCACCATCGCCAACCGCATGAGCGAGCGCGCGGTCGAGGAATTCGGCGCCGCCGCGGCGGGCATGCAGCAGCTCGACCGCCGGCTGGCGGACGAGGTGCAGTCGGCCATCGAGCTGCAGGACCGCACGGCCGCGCAAACCAAGTGGTTGTTCGTGCTGGCGGTGGTGTTGGCGGTGGTCGTGGTGGTGCCGCTCACGCTGCTGAACATGGTCTCGATCTGCCGCCCGCTGGTGGCGGCGCGGGCCATGGCGCGCGCTATCGCCGGCGGCGACCTGTCGCAGAGCGTGCGGGTCGACGGGCGCGACGAGGTGGCGGACCTGCAGCGCGCCCTGGTGGAGATGCAGCAGGGCCTGTCGGGCCTGGTGTCGCAGGTGCGCGATGCCAGCAGCAGCATCGCCACCGCCAGCCAGCAGATCGCCATGGGCAACCAGGACCTGTCGGGGCGCACCGAGCAGACTGCAGGCAATGCCCAGCAGGCGGTGGCCTCGCTCACCGAGCTGACGGCGACGGTGCAGCAGACGGCGTCTTCCTCGCAGCTGGCCAACCAGCTGGTCGGCTCGGCCTCGGGCAGCGCGGTGCGCGGCGGCGAGGTGGTGCAGCAGGCGGTGCACAGCATGCACGAGATCTCCGGGGCCAGCCGCAAGATCGGCGACATCATCGGCCTGATCGACTCCATCGCCTTCCAGACCAACATCCTGGCGCTGAACGCGGCCGTGGAGGCGGCGCGCGCCGGCGAGCAGGGGCGCGGCTTTGCCGTGGTGGCGGGCGAGGTGCGCAGCCTGGCGCAGCGCTCGGCCGCGGCGGCCAACGAGATCAAGGCGCTGATCGGCGCCAGCGTCACGGCCGTGGATGGCGGCGTGCGCCAGGTGGAGGAGGCGGGCCGGGCGATGCAGGAGATCGTCGCCGGCGTGCAGCGTGTCACGGACATCATCGGCGAGATCAGCGCCGCCGCGGCCGAGCAGGCGGAGGGCATCGGGCAGGTCAACGGCGCGGTCGCGGAGATCGACCGCATGACGCAGCAGAACGCGGCCCTGGT
>NZ_ALEE01000352.1 GCF_000282995.1 Melaminivora alkalimesophila | reverse complement strand
CCGCCCGCCAGCTGGCGCAGCAGCGCGCGGCGTCCGTCGTGCACGGCGCGCGGCGTGATCTCGCTGGAATGCGGATGCGTGAACCCGTCCGCGTGGGTGTGGATCAGCATGGCAGGCTCCTCGAGCGGTCGGCCCAGCAGGTGTGGCGCGGGCGGCGCGGCCTCAGAGCGAGCCGTAGCTGTGCAGCCCCGACAGGAACATGTTCACCCCCAGGAACGCGAAGGTCGTCACCGCCAGCCCCACCAGCGCCCACCAGGCCGATACCGTGCCGCGCAGCCCCTTCATCAGGCGCATGTGCAGCCAGGACGCGTAGTTCAGCCAGACGATCAGCGCCCAGGTCTCCTTCGGGTCCCAGCTCCAATAGCCGCCCCAGGCCTCGGCCGCCCACAGCGCGCCCAGCACGGTGGCGATGGTGAAGAAGGCGAAGCCCACGGCGATCGCCTTGTACATGACGTCGTCGAGCACCTCCAGCGCCGGCAGCTGCGCGGCGATGCGCCGGCGACCGAGGAGGATGGCGCCCACGATCAGCGCCGAAATGCCGAAATAGACCATCCAGTAGCTGCTGCCGCCGGCGGCCGCGTCCTGGCGGAAGGCCAGCGGCTCGAAGCACAGCACGATGCCCAGCAGCCACAGCGGCGCGAGCTTCCACCAGCGCGTCTCGGCCGCCTGCTGCTTGACCAGGTAGGCGAAGGCCACCATGGCCGCCAGCGCAAAGGTGCCGTAGCCGACGAAGTTGGCCGGCACGTGCAGCTTCATCCACCAGCTCTGCAGCGCCGGGATCAGCGGCTGGATCTCGTGGGCTTCCCGCACCACCGTGTACCACAGCAGGAAACCCACCGCCGCGCTCACCACCAGCATCACGAAGCTGCCCAGGGCGCGCGTGCCGTACTGCTCCTCGTAGTAGAGGTAGAACACCGCCGTCATCCAGCAGAACATGACGAAGACTTCGTACAGGTTGCTCACCGGAATGTGGCCGACGTCCGGGCCGATCAGGTAGCTCTCGTACCAGCGCACCATGGTGCCGATCAGCGCCAGGCCGATCGCCACCCAGGCGATGCGCGAGCCCAGGCGCATCATGGCTTGGCGCTCCCCGCCGACGATCATGCCGACCCAGTAGAAGGCCGTGCTCATGAAGAACAGCATGCTCATCCACAGGATCGCCGACTGGCTCGAGAGGAAATACTTCAGCAGGAACACGCTGTCGGCGCGCGCCAGATCCGCCCCCGCCTCGCCCTGGTACAGCCCGACCGCCGACAGCGACAGCGCCGCCACCGCCACCATCAGCCACAGCAGCGGCCGCCAGAACCAGCCCAGCCAGACCACCGCCGGAATCGAGCCGAGCAAGATGCCCTTCTCGTACACGTCCATGTAGGCGCCGTAGCGCTGCAGCGCGAACAGCCCGCCCACCGCCACCGCCACGGCAAAGAGCCAATCCAGCCAGTCGCGCCGAGAGAAATAGCCGCCGCCACCCAGTTGGTAGGTCGCCGCGGCGGGAGTGGTCGTGGTGGTGTTCATGGGGCCTTGCCTCCGTCGGTGGCCGCGCCGAGCAGCTGGGCGCTGAGCTGGTGGAATTCGCGCTCGCCGTCGAGCGTCTTGCGGTTCATGGACAGTGCCATGGTGGCCTGCGCGCCGCCGCCCTCCGGCACCAGCCAGACCCACAGGCGCCGGTCGCGCACATAGAGCATGGCAAAGACGCCGATGATCAGCAAGGCGCAGCCCAGATAGACCACGTTCTTGCCGGGGGCCCGCGCCACCTGGAACACGCTGGCCTGCACCTGGTTGAAATCGACCAGCTCCAGCGCCAGCGGGGCCGGGTAGGCCTGCGAGTCGCTCAGGGCCAGCACCGCCTGCGTCATGAAGGCGCGCGTCGCCTCGTCCTGGGGCAGCGGCGCGAGGCCCGCCTGGCTGCGCGTGAGCTGCACCAGCTCGAACAGCGCGCCGTTCAGGATGCGGATCAGCACCTCGCCGGCGCGCTCGCGCTCGGCCAGGGGCACGTTCGCCTCCATGAAATCCGACACGGCGATCAGCCCGCCGCGCGGACGCCCCGGCAGCGGCTCGTGGTCGCCCGCGAAAAGCGCCAGCGCCCGCGAGGCGGACAGCTCCAGCTGCTCGACCAGCTCCGGCCGGGCGCCGTCCACGGCCGCCCTGGCGTAGCGCCGCACCGCCTGCGCGCGCAGTTCGGGGCTGCCCAGGGCGACGCGCATGCGCAGGAAGTCGCCCATGCCGCCCTCGTGGTCGATGGGCACGCGCAGGTAGCGAAACTGCTCGGCCTGCGTCTCGCGCACGCCCAGCAGGTACACCGGCAGCTGGCCGTCGCCCATGTCCACCGGCAGCATGTAGTTGTGGTATTCGCGCGCCTGGCCGGCGGCGTCGCGCAGCTTGTAGGTGATGCTCGGGCCGATGTTCTTCAGCTCGCGGCGCGTCACCGTCTTGTTGCCCGCGCCCAGGCGCGACTCGATCGACGAGCGCAGGTCCACCTTGCGCACGTCCACGGCCGAGCCCTGCCCGCCCTGGCGCTCGACGTCGCCGAAATTCTCCACGTTCAGCACGCGCAGGGCGGTGAACTCCAGGGTCGTCGCCCCGGCAAGCCCGGGATCGTTCAGCGGCGTGGAATTGCCGATCACCCCCTCGACCTCGAACGGCGCGATGCCCGGCACCAGCGGCCGGGCGCGCAGGCGCACCTGCGAGCCGCCATCGTCGAAGCTCGACTGGTAGATCTCGATGCCGCGGTAGCTGGCCGGGTGGTTGACCTCGATGCGCTTCGGGACCGCTTCGCCCGTGGCCTTGTCGTGGATCACGATCTCGCTGGCGAACAGCTTGGGCATGCCGGTCGAGTAGTGCTCGACGATGAACTTCTTCAGCTCCACCGCGAACGGCAATTCCTGCAGCAACACGCCATCCGACTGGTTGAGGATCGCCGTGCTGGCCTGGGTGCCCTCGGAGACCAGCAGGTTGCCGCGGAAGGTGGGGTTGCGCTCGGACAGGCGGTGCTGGTCGGACACTTCCGAGATGAAGCCGCCGCCGGTGTAGGGCGTCTTGCTGCCCAGCCACATCTGGGCGCGCACGATCAGGTCGCCGTCGAGCAGCCCGCCCAGGCAGATCAGCACGATGGCGCTGTGCGCCGCGATGTAGCCGATCTTGTTGGCCGCGCCCGCCTTGGCCGCCACCATGAAGCCGGCGCCGCCCTCGCGCTCGCGCCGCTGCACGCGCACCTTCCAGCCGCGCGCCAGCAGCTGGCGGCCGATGCGCTCGGCGGCGGCCTCGGGCGGCTCGGCGGCGAAGTGCGCGGCCGCCTTGTGGCGGAAGGCCTGCAGGCTCTTTTCGCGGATGTCTTCCTTGAAGTTGCGGATGTCGGCCAGGTACTTGGGCGTGTGGCGGGCGATGCACAGCGAGGTGCTCACCACCAGGAAGGCCAGGATCAGCAGGAACCACCAGGCGCTGTAGACGGCGTTGAGCTTGAGCGCCAGGAACAGCTCGGCCCAGAAGGGGCCGAACTGGTTGACGTAGTTGTTCACCGGCTCGTGCTGCTGGACCACGGTCCCGATGACCGAGGCGATGCAGATCACCGTCAGCAGCGCGATGGCAAAGCGCATCGACGCCAGCAGCTCGAGCATCGGGCGCAGCACCGGCTCGCGGCGCGACAGCCCGCCGGCGGCAACAGAAGTGTCAGACATGGAAAGGTGGGGCGGGGAAGCAAAAGGGGCGGGCCATCCGTGCAGATGGATCCGCCCCGTCTTGGGTCCGATTATCCCGCGCAGGTTCCCTGCGCGCCGGCTATACCCCTGTTGGCTTGACGTGAATCAACCTCCGGCGCCTCAGCGCAGGCCGGCGATGTAGTCGGAGACCGCGCGGATCTCGCGGTCGTTGAGCTTGGCGGCGATGTCCGTCATCTGGGGGCTGTTGCCGCGCTTGCCGTCGCGAAAATCGATCAGCTGCTTGGCCGTGTAGTCGGCGTGCTGGCCCGACAGGCGCGGGTACTGGGCGGGGATGCCGGCGCCGTTGGGGCTGTGGCAGCCGGCGCACGAGGCGATGCCGCGGTCCTGGATGCCGCCGCGGTAGATGCGCTCGCCCAGGGCGACCAGGTCCTTGTCCTTGGCAAAGCCTTCCTTGGCCTGCTGCGAGGCCAGCCACCAGGAGATGTTGCGCATGTCCTGCTCGCTGAGCATGGAGGCAAAGCCCTGCATGACGGCGTCAGCGCGCTTGCCGGACTTGAATTCCTGCAGCTGCTTGACGAGGTACTCGGGATGCTGCTGGGCCAGCTTCGGGTTGGCGGCGATGGTGGAGTTGCCGTCGGCCGCGTGGCAGGCCACGCAGACGGTGCTGTAGCTGGCCTCGCCCTTGGCCAGGTCGGGCTTGGTCAGCGCGGCCGGCGCCGCCGCCGGGGCGGGCGCAGGTTCGGCAGCATCCGCCGCAGCGGCCGTGAGGGCGGGGGCTGCGAGCGCGGCAGCCATCAGCAGGGAAGCAAGCAACTTCATAGCGGGGTTCTTCTGTGGTGGGCGCAAAACCTCGCGATTCTACAATGCAGCGTATTGCACTCCTGCCTTGCCCGCCGCGCCTCCATGACGAACGCTCCCACGGCGCCAGACGCCCCCCCGGTCCCTGACGCCAAGCTCGCCCTCGGCTGGATGCACACCGCCCGCTTCCTGACGACCGCCGCGCAGCTGCACCACCTGCCGCCCGTTGAAGTCCCGGAGATCGCTTTCGTGGGGCGCTCCAACGCCGGCAAGTCCACCTGCATCAACACCCTGACGCAGCAGCGCCAGCTCGCCTTCGCCTCCAAAAAACCCGGCCGCACGCAACACATCAACCTGTTCGCGCTGGGCCGCCAGGGCGCGACCGACGCCGTGCTGGCCGACCTGCCGGGCTATGGTTACGCCGCCGTCTCGCGCAGCGACAAGCTGCGCTGGCAGCAGGTGATGCTCAATTACCTGATCCAGCGCCCGAGCCTGACGGGCATCGTGCTGCTGTGCGACCCGCGCCTGGGCCTGACGGAGCTGGACGAGGCGCTGCTCGAGGCCGTGCGCCCGCGCGTCGAGGAAGGGCTGAAGTTCCTGGTGCTGCTGACCAAGGCCGACAAGCTCAACCGCTCCGAACAGGCCAAGGCACTGTCCATCATGCGCCTGCAGGCGGGCGGCGGCGAGGTGCGGCTGTTCTCCGCGCTCAAGCGCCAGGGCGTGGAAGAAGTGGCGCAGCTGCTGTGGCAGTGGGCACATCCGGCAGGCTCCGGAGCCGCGCAGGACGCGCCCGCCCCGCCAGCCGCAGCGCCCGGGGTGCCCGAAGACACGCCCTTAAGGGGCGGGATCAGTACAGCGGCGCCTGCCCCTCGGGCCGGGTCTTGAAGCGCCGGTGCACCCAGTAGTACTGCGCCGGCATGGTGCGGATCGCCGCCTCCAGCTCGCGGTTCATGCGCGCCGTGTCGGCCACCGCATCGTCCGTGGGAAAATCCTCCCACGCCGGGGTCAGCACCGCCTCGTAGCCCTCGGGTGTCATGCGGCTGTAGAGCGCCACCACCTTGGCGCGGCCCAGGCGGGCAAAACGCGACAGCGAGGGGATGGTGGCGGCGTCCGGGACCGCGAAGAACGGCACGAACACCGAGTCGCCCGGCCCATAGTCCATGTCGGGCAGCAGGTACAGCAGCCCCCCCTTGCGCAGGCAGGAGATGATCGGTTTCACGCCATCGGCCCGGTTGAGCATCCGCACCTCGCCAAAACGCTGGCGCCCGGCCATGAACCAGGCGTCCAGGACCGGATTGGGATGGGTCGCAAAAATCGAGGTGAACTCACGCGTGGTGTGCAGCGGCAGCGCCAGGCCGCCGGCGTCCATGCTGTAGAAGTGCGGCGCGAACACGATGGTGGGCGTATCGCCCTCGAGCTCGTGCAGCGCCCCGCTCAGCCTGACGCGGCTTCGAACCACGCTCTCCGGCGCCGACCACAGCCAGCCGCGATCGAGGAAAGTCTGGCAGAACACCTCGAAGGATTCGCGCGCCCAGGCCCGGCGCTGCGCCTCGGGCACTTCCGGAAAGCACAGCTCCAGGTTGCGCAGCGCCACCCGCCGGCGCGGCGCCGCCACCACGAACAACACGCGCCCGATCCACGCCCCCAGCGCGCGCAGCACCGGCAGCGGCAGGCGCCCGAGCAGGTTCAGCAGGCCGATGCCCAGCCGCGCCATCATGCGCCCGCCTCCGCCGCGGCCGGCCCTTCGGCGCGCGGCTGCTTGTAGCGCGCGTAGCCCCACAGGTACTGCTCCGGACAGGCCCGGATCTGCTGCTCCATGGCGGCGTTGATCTGGCGCACCGCAGCCGGCAGCTCCGGCGCGAGCGGCGCGTCCAGCCCCTGCAGGTACAGCCGGTAGCCGCGCCCCCGCGGCACGCGCTCGCAGCGCGCCAGCACCACCGCCGCGCCGGTCTGCTGCACCAGCCGCGCGGCCAGTGTCATGGTGTAGGCCTCGCGCCCGAAGAACGGCGACCACAGCCCCTGCCCCTGCGGCGGCACCTGGTCGGGCAGCAGCCCCACCGCCTGGCCGCGGCGCAGCGCCTTGATCATCTGGCGCACGCCCTGCAGCGTGGTCGGCACGGCGGCGATCCCCGGGCGGTTGCGCGCGCCCTCCATGAGCCGCGCCAGCCAGGCCTGGCGCGCCGGGCGGTACAGGATGGTGAAGGGCCCGTGCGCGGCGGACCAGCGGCGCGCCCCTTCCTGCACCGACATCTCGAAGCAACCCAGGTGCGGCGTCAGGAACACGATGCCGCGCCCGGCCGCCCAGGCCTGCTCGACGCACTCGGCGCCGACCACGTCGCAGCGCCCGGGCTCGGCCGCCAGCCACAGGCGCGGCGCCTCCGCCACCATGCGCCCGGCGTGCGCCACGGCCGGGCGCACCCGGGCAAAGGCATAGCCGGCGCCGGCGGCGTTGTCCAGGAAGCGCCGCCGGTAGGTGGGGGAAGCGAGGAACGCCACCCAGCCCAGCACCGCGCCGAGCGCGTGCAGCACCGGCAGAGGCAGCACGGCGAGGAGGCGAAATACGGAAAGCATTAAAATGGCGGGCTGTCGCCGAGTTAAATGAGCAACTTGCAGGGCGACGTTAAACACAACTGCTAAAGCGTTCGCCACACGGCTCCCGCAAGGTCCTGGGCAACGCCCAAACAGCCTCTGACGACCAACACCGGAGTTTATTCAAATGGCGAACGACTTCCTCTTCACGTCCGAATCGGTCTCCGAAGGCCACCCCGACAAGGTGGCGGACCAGATCTCGGACGCCATCCTCGATGCCTTGCTGGAGGTCGACCCGCGCGCCCGCGTGGCCGCCGAGACGCTGGTCAACACCGGCCTGGTGGTGCTGGCCGGCGAGATCAGCCTGCGCTCGGACGCCGCCGTGCCCGACTACATCCAGATCGCGCGCGACACCATCCGCCGCATCGGCTACGACAACACCGAATACGGCATCGACCACAAGGGCTGCGCCGTGCTGGTTGCCTACGACAAGCAGAGCAACGACATCGCCCAGGGCGTGGACCATGCCTCCGACGACCACCTGAACACCGGCGCCGGCGACCAGGGCCTGATGTTCGGCTACGCCTGCGACGAGACGCCCGAGCTGATGCCCGCGCCGATCTACTACGCGCACCGCCTGGTCGAGCGCCAGGCGCAGCTTCGGCGCGACGGCCGCCTGCCGTTTCTGCGCCCCGACGCCAAGAGCCAGGTGACCATGCGCTACGTCGATGGCAGGCCGCACTCGATCGACACCGTGGTGCTGTCCACCCAGCACAGCCCCGACCAGAGCGAGAACGCCACCACCATGAAGGCCAGCTTCATCGAAGCCGTGATCGAGGAGATCATCAAGCCGGTGCTGCCCGCCGAGTGGCTCCAAAACACCAAGTACCTGATCAACCCCACCGGCCGCTTCGTGATCGGCGGGCCGCAGGGCGACTGCGGCCTGACGGGGCGCAAGATCATCGTCGACACCTACGGCGGCGCCTGCCCGCACGGCGGCGGCGCGTTCTCCGGCAAGGACCCGACCAAGGTCGACCGCTCGGCCGCCTATGCCGCGCGCTATGTCGCCAAGAACATCGTCGCCGCGGGCCTGGCGCGCCAGTGCCAGATCCAGGTCGCCTACGCCATCGGCGTGGCGCGGCCGATGAACATCACCGTCTACACCGAAGGCACGGGCGTGATCCCCGACGCGCGCATCGCCGAGCTGGTGCACGAGCACTTCGACCTGCGCCCCAAGGGCATCATCCAGATGCTCGACCTGCTGCGCCCGATCTACACCAAGACCGCCGCCTACGGCCACTTCGGCCGCGAGGAACCCGAATTCACCTGGGAGAGGACAGACAAAGCCCAGGCGCTGCGGGCGGCGGCGGGCCTGTAAGCCCGGGGGCCCGCCCCAGCGATCGGCCGCTTCCTACGCACGCCACACCTGCATGCCGACGGACGCGGCGGGGCGTCCTGTCCAAGATGGGACCTCCCGCAGCACGCTGCACCCCCGTCCTCACAGGAGACCCCGATGCTCAAGTACGCCATCATCTTCGCCATCATCTCGCTGATCGCCGGCGCGCTCGGCTTCACCGGCATCGCCGCCGGAAGCGCCGGCATCGCCAAGATCCTGTTCTTCCTGTTCCTGGCGCTCACCGTGCTGTTCGTGATCCTGGCGCTGCTCGGCGTGGGCGCGGCGCGCAAGGCCCTGCGATGAGGCGGCACCGGCCCTGAGGCCAGCGCGGCCGGCCCTGCCGGG
>NZ_ALEE01000351.1 GCF_000282995.1 Melaminivora alkalimesophila | reverse complement strand
CGGCCCTGCCGGGCCGGCCCCTGCCGAGCGCCTCTCTCCCGCGGGATCGCAGCCCCTTCCATGCGCCCCAGGCGCCGTGGAACGCTTCGGCAGGGCTGCGGTCCCGCCGCTGTTTTCCCGCTCTCGACTTCCATGCCCGCTTCCGTCCACCTTCTCCTCGTCGACCCCCAGAACGATTTCTGCGACCTGCCTGCCGACTGGCACGGACGCGATCCGGCCACTGGCGCCCGCCTCGCCCCGGCGCTGCCGGTGCCCGGGGCGCATGCCGACATGCAGCGGCTGGCTGCCTTCCTGCGCACCCATGGCGAGCGCATCGACCAGCTCACGCTGACGCTGGACTCCCACCACCAGCTCGACGTGGCCCACCCCGCCTACTGGGAGCAGGGCGACGGCTCCGCCGTTCCTCCCTTCACCCCCATCCGCGCCGCCCAGGTGCGCGCCGGCGCCTTCCGGCCGCGCGAGCCGTCGGTGGCCGAGCGCACCCTGCGCTACCTCGACGCCCTGGAGGCCCAGGGCCGCTACACGCTCATGGTCTGGCCCGTGCACTGCGAGATCGGCAGCTGGGGCCACGGCGTGCATGCCGACGTGCTCGCCGCCTGCCGCCAGTGG
>NZ_ALEE01000350.1 GCF_000282995.1 Melaminivora alkalimesophila | reverse complement strand
CTGCCGCCAGTGGCAGGTGCGGCGCCAGCGCGCCGCCCGCACCGTGTTCAAGGGCGCCAACCCCTGGACCGAACACTACAGCGCCATCCAGGCCGAAGTGCCCGACCCGGCCGATCCCACCACCGCGCCCGACACCCGCCTGCTCGGCGAGCTCGGCCGCGCCGCCCGGCTGCTGATCGCCGGCGAGGCCAGCAGCCACTGCGTGCGCGCCACCACCGAGCACCTGCTCGATTACCTGCCGCGGCTCGTGCCGGGCTGGGAAGCCTCGCGCATGGTGCTGCTGACCGACTGCATGAGCCCCGTGACCGGTTTCGAGGCCCAGCACGCCGACTTCCTGGCCGGCGCCGCCGCGCGGGGCGTGCAGCTCGCCACCACCGACCAGCTCCAGCCCTGAGCGGCCCGGGGCCAGCCACGGAGCAACGCCACCCATGCCCCCGATCGTCACCAGCCTGCTCGACACCGACCTCTACAAGTTCACCATGTGGCAGGCGCTGCTGCACCGCCACCCGCAGACCCAGGCCGAGTACCGCTTCGTCTGCCGCAGGCGCCCCGAGCGGCCCCTGGCCGAGCTGTTGCCGGCGGTGAACGCCGAGCTGGACGCGCTGTGCCAGCTGCGCTTCGCGCGCGACGAGCTGGATTACCTGCGCGGCCTGCGCTTCATGAAGAGCGACTTCATCGACTTCCTGCGCATCTTCCAGTTCCAGCGCGACTTCATTGAGGCGCGCGCCGAAGGGGAAGACCTGGTCCTCACCGCGCGCGGCCCGCAGGTGCACGTGATGGCCTTCGAGGTCTTCGTGCTGGCGATCGTCAACGAACTGTATTTCCGCCAGTTCGACGCCGAATCCGCCTTG
>NZ_ALEE01000349.1 GCF_000282995.1 Melaminivora alkalimesophila | reverse complement strand
CTCGCCGCCAAGATCGCCCGGCTGCAGTCCGCCCGCGCCGAACCGCCCCTGCGCCACCCGCTCGAGCTGTTCGACTTCGGCACGCGCCGGCGCTACAGCGGCGCCTGGCAGCGCGAGGTGGTGCAGGCGCTTGCGCGCGCGCTGGGCGGTGCGGGCGGCTGCTTCAAGGGCACCAGCAACGTGCTGCTGGCGCGCGAGCTGGGGCTGGTGCCCATGGGCACCATGGCGCACGAATACCTGCAGACCTTCCAGGCGCTGGACGTGCGCCTGCGCGACTTCCAGAAGGCCGCGCTTGAGGCCTGGGTGCAGGAATACCGCGGCGACCTCGGGATCGCCCTGACCGACACCGTCGGCATGGACGCCTTCCTGGCGGACTTCGACCTGTACTTCGCCAAGCTGTTCGACGGCCTGCGCCACGACTCGGGCGACCCCTTCGCCTGGGGCGAGAAGGCGCTGGCCCACTACGCGCGCCTGCGCATCGACCCGGCGACCAAGCGGCTGGTGTTCTCCGACGGGCTGGATGTGGAGCGGGCACTCGCGCTGTACCGCCATTTCGGCGACCGCGTGCAGCTGGGCTTTGGCATCGGCACGCAGCTGACCAACGACATGGGCCTCACCCCCCTGTCGATCGTCATGAAGCTGGTGCGCGCCAACGGCCAGCCGGTGGCCAAGCTCTCCGACAGCCCCGGCAAGACCCTGTGCGACGATCCCACCTTCCTCGCCTACCTGGCCCAGGTCTTCGGCATCGCCGCCTGAGCCGCCCGCCCATGCACGACACCGCCCTCCTGATCGGCCGCTTCCAGCCCGTCCACATCGGCCACCTGGCCCTGCTGCGCCAGGCGCTGGCGCGCGCCCGGCAGGTCATCGTCATCCTCGGCTCGGCCCACCAGGCACGCACCCCGCGCAATCCCTTCAGCTGGCAGGAGCGCGAGGCCATGCTGCGCGCCGCCCTGCCCGAGGACGAAGCGGCACGCCTGGTCACGCTGCCGGTGCGCGACTACTACGACCAGGACCGCTGGAGCGCCGCCGTCCAGGCCGCCGTCGCCGCCCATGCGCCCGCCGGCGCGCGCATCGCGCTGGTCGGTCATTTCAAGGACGCGAGCAGCAGCTACCTGTCGTGGTTCCCCGGCTGGGAGCTGATCGAGCTGCCGCGCCAGGACGGCATGGACGCGACCGCCATCCGCGATGCCTGGCTGGGGGTCGCCCCGGGCGGGCTCGACGCCGCGCTGGCGCCGCTGGCAAACGGCATCCCGCCCGCCACCCGCGCCCTGCTGGAACGTCTCACCGACACCCCGATCCACACCCAGCTCCAGCAGGAATGGCGCATGCTGCGCGACTACCGCGCCTCCTGGGCCTGCGCGCCCTACCCGCCCACCTTCGTCACCGTCGATGCGCTGGTGCAATCGCAGGGCCACGTGCTGCTGGTGCGCCGCGGCGGGTTGCCGGGGCGCGGCCTGCTGGCGCTGCCGGGCGGTTTCGTGGAGCCGCGCGACACCCTGTGGCAGGCCTGCCTGCGCGAGCTGACCGAGGAAACCCACTGGCCCGTCTCGGAAGCCGCCATGCGCGCCGCGCTGCGCTCCGTGGCCGTTTTCGACCATCCGGACCGCAGCCAGCGCGGGCGCACCATCACCCACGTGCACCATTTCGTCCTGGAGGACGGTGCGCCGCCCGCGGTACGCGCCGGTGACGACGCGGGCGAAGCCCTGTGGCTGCCCAGCGCCCAGCTGGCCGGGCTGGAGGCGGAGTTTTTCGAGGACCACTTCCATATCGTGGACCATTTCCTGGGGTTGACGACCGCCCCGTGAAGCCGCCTGCGGATGCGCCCCCGAGCGCAGCGCAACAACTTGCAGGGGTAGCGCGACCCCTCTTGAAATCGCGCCAAACACCCTTATCATTAGCACTCGAAGCAGGCGAGTGCTAACAAGACCCCTGCTGCAATCCCAGGCTCCCGCCCTCCTCTTGCGCGGGCGCCCTGTCTGTACCGTCGAAACCATGTTCTTCACAGGAGAAACGCAATGAAGCTTCGCCCCCTGCACGATCGCGTGATCGTCAAGCGCATCGAGAGCGAGACCACCACCGCCTCGGGCATCGTGATCCCCGACAACGCTGCCGAGAAGCCCGATCAGGGCGAGGTGCTGGCCGTGGGCCCCGGCAAGCTCGACGAGGACGGCGACCGCATGGAGATGAGCGTGAAGGTTGGCGACCGCGTGCTGTTCGGCAAGTACAGCGGCCAGACCGTCAAGCTCAACGGCGAGGAGCTGCTGGTCATGAAGGAAGACGATCTGTTCGCGGTTGTCGAGAAGTAAGCAACATTTGTTGAATCTGGAGAATTGAAATGGCAGCAAAAGACGTAGTGTTCGGCGGCGATGCCCGCGCCCGCATGGTCGAGGGCGTGAACATCCTGGCCAACGCCGTGAAGGTGACCCTTGGCCCCAAGGGCCGCAATGTGGTGCTCGAGCGCTCCTTCGGCGCCCCCACGGTGACCAAGGACGGCGTGTCGGTCGCCAAGGAAATCGAGCTCAAGGACAAGCTGCAGAACATGGGCGCCCAGCTCGTGAAGGAAGTGGCTTCCAAGACCAACGACATCGCCGGTGACGGCACCACCACGGCCACCGTGCTGGCCCAGGCCATCGTGCGCGAGGGCACGAAGTACGTGGCCGCCGGCCTGAACCCGATGGATCTGAAGCGCGGCATCGACAAGGCCGTCGTCGCCCTGGTCGAGCAGCTCAAGAAGCAGTCCAAGGCCACCACGACGAGCAAGGAAATCGCCCAGGTGGGCGCGATCTCGGCCAACGCCGACGAGTCGGTGGGCAAGATCATTGCCGACGCCATGGACAAGGTGGGCAAGGAAGGCGTGATCACCGTCGAGGACGGCAAGAGCCTGGAGAACGAGCTGGATGTCGTGGAAGGCATGCAGTTCGACCGCGGCTACCTGTCGCCCTACTTCATCAACAACCCCGAGAAGCAGGCCGCCATCCTGGACAACCCCTTCGTGCTGCTGTTCGACAAGAAGATCAGCAACATCCGTGACCTGCTGCCCACGCTGGAGCAGGTGGCCAAGGCCGGTCGTCCGCTCTTGATCATCGCCGAGGACGTCGAGGGCGAGGCCCTGGCGACGCTGGTGGTGAACACCATCCGCGGCATCCTGAAGGTGGTGGCCGTGAAGGCACCTGGCTTTGGTGACCGCCGCAAGGCCATGCTGGAGGACATCGCCATCCTGACGGGCGGCAAGGTGATCGCCGAGGAAGTGGGCCTGTCGCTGGAGAAGGTGACGCTGGCCGACCTGGGCCAGGCCAAGACCATCGAGGTGGGCAAGGAAAACACCATCATCATCGACGGTGCCGGCAAGACCGAGGACATCGAGGCGCGCGTCAAGCAGATCCGCGTGCAGATCGAGGAAGCGACCAGCGACTACGACCGCGAGAAGCTGCAAGAGCGCGTGGCCAAGCTGGCCGGCGGCGTGGCCGTGATCAAGGTGGGCGCTGCCACCGAGGTCGAGATGAAGGAGAAGAAGGCGCGCGTGGAAGACGCGCTGCACGCCACCCGCGCTGCCGTGGAAGAAGGCATTGTGGCCGGCGGTGGCGTGGCGCTGCTGCGCGCACGCCAGGCCATCGGTGACCTCAAGGGCGACAACGCCGAGCAGGACGCCGGCATCAAGCTGGTCCTGAAGGCCATCGAGGCGCCCCTGCGCGAGATCGTGGCCAACGGCGGCGGCGAGCCTTCGGTGGTCGTGAACAAGGTGCTGGAAGGCCAGGGCAACTATGGCTTCAACGCCGCCAACGACACCTACGGCGACATGCTGGAGATGGGCATCCTGGACCCGACCAAGGTGACCCGCACGGCCCTGCAGAACGCCGCGTCCGTGGCGTCGCTGCTGCTGACGACCGAGGCCATGGTGGCCGAGGCGCCGAAGGACGAGGCCCCTGCCGGCATGCCCGACATGGGCGGCATGGGTGGCATGGGCGGCATGGGCATGTAATGCCGGCCTGAGCGGCCCTGCCGGGCCGCTCACCCCTCCCCACCCGGGAAAACAAAAACCCCGTCGGTCTCGCGACCGGCGGGGTTTTTTCATGCGCGGCGCTGGTGCGGGGCTACGCGAGCTGCTGCAGCAAGCTGGCGGTGGAGGCGTCCAGCCCGCCGGTGTCGCCGCTGGCCAGC
>NZ_ALEE01000348.1 GCF_000282995.1 Melaminivora alkalimesophila | reverse complement strand
CGCCGCTGGCCAGCCGCGGCTCCAGGCCCTGGGCCACGACCTTGCCCAGGTCCACGCCCCATTGGTCGAAGCTGTTGATGCCCCAGATGGCGCCGCAGGTGAACACGCGGTGCTCGTAGAGGGCAATCAGCGCGCCCAGCGCCTCGGGGGTGAGCGCGTCCAGCAGCAGGAAGGTGCTGGGCCGGTTGCCGGGAAAGGCCCGGTGCGGGTTGTCGGGCGAGCCGCGCCCGCGCATCAGCGCCTTGGCCTGCGCCAGGGCGTTGGCGACCAGCCGCGCGTGCTGGTCCGGCAGATCGCGCCCCGGACGGCGCAGGGCGATGAATTCCACCGGGATCACGTCCGGGCCCTGGTGGATCATCTGGAAGAAGGCGTGCTGGCCGTTGGTGCCGGGCTCGCCCCAGACGACCGGCGCGGTGGCGTAGGGC
>NZ_ALEE01000347.1 GCF_000282995.1 Melaminivora alkalimesophila | reverse complement strand
GGTGGCGTAGGGCAGCGGCTCGCCGGCGGCGTCCACGCCCTTGCCGTTGCTCTCCATCTCGAGCTGCTGCAGGTAGGCCGGCAGGCGGCGCAGGCCGTGGCTGTAGGGGGCGACGCAGCGGCTGGCGAAGCCGTGGAAATTGCGATACCAGACGTCCAGCAGCGCCAGGCGCACAGGCAGGTTGCGCGCCAGGGGCGCGGTGCAAAAGTGCCGGTCCATGGCGTGGGCGCCGGCCAGCAGCTGGCGAAAACCCTCGGCGCCGATGGCGATGGCAATCGGCAGCCCGATGGCCGACCACAGCGAATAGCGCCCACCCACCCAGTCCCAAAAGCCCAGCGTGGTCTCGATGCCGAATTCGGCGGCGGCTTGCAGGTTGGTGGTCAGCGCCCAGAAGTGGCGCGCCAGCGCCTTCTCGCTGCCGCCCTGCGCGAGGAACCAGGCGCGTGCGGCCCGGGCGTTGGTCATGGTCTCCAGCGTGGTGAAGGTCTTGGAGGCGATCAGGAACAGCGTGCTCCCGGGCCGCAGCGTCGCCAGCAGGCTGCCCAGCTCCATGCCATCGACGTTGGAGATGAAGTGCAGCCGCTTGCCTTCGGGCCGCAGGTCGTCCAGCGCCTTCACGGCCATGGAGGGGCCGAGGTCGGAGCCGCCGATGCCGATGTTGACGACGTCGGTGATGGCCCCATCCGCGCGCACCTGCTCGGCCAGGGCCAGCATGGAATCCAGCGTAGCGTGCACCTCGCGCAGCGCTTGGGCGACGAAGGGCGCGGCCGGGGCGCCGCCCTCGCCGATCGCAGGCGCGCGCAGCAGCCAGTGCATGGCGGCGCGCTGCTCGGTGTGGTTGATGGGCGCGCCGGCGAACATGGCGTCGCGGTAGGCCTCCACGCCGCATTCGCGCGCCAGTTCCAGCAGCAGCGCCTCGGTGGACTCGTCGATCAGGTTTTTCGACAGGTCGGCGAAGACGTGCGGCGCCTGCTGACTGAAATGCGCCACGCGCGCCGCCGCCTGCGGGCCGTCGAAGGCCGCGCGCAGGTCGAAGCCCTGGCCGGCGTCTGCATGGTGCGCCGCCAGCCGGCCCCAGGCCAGGGTGCGGTCGCAGCGCGTGCGCGGGTCGGTGTAGGCAGCGGTTGCACTCATGCCGCCAGCGCCGCCTGCATGAGCTGCTCGAGCTTTCCGGCATCGGCGGCAAAGGCGCGGATGCCCTCGGCGAGCTTTTCCGTGGCCATGGCGTCTTGGTTGAGGGCGTAGCGAAAGCCGGCCTCGTCGTAGTGCACGGCCTCGAGCCGCAGG